>CBRAFF010000072.1:0-6901 GCA_967755155.1 uncultured bacterium | reverse complement strand
TCGATGGCCAGGAACTCATCGGTGCCAGCGAGCCCGCGCTGCGTCGTCTGCGCGGCACGCAGATCGCGATGCTGTTCCAGGATCCACTGCTGTCGTGGAATCCCTGTCTGAGGATCGGCATCCAGCTCACCGAAGTGCTGTGCGCGCAGGGGCTGGACTTCCTGGCGCCGCTGAAGTCGAGCAAACGTCTCGAGCAGGCGAAAGCCGCGGTGCGTGCGGTAGCGGCGGCGGTGGAGAAGGATCGTAGCCTGGTTTCCGATTTCGCGCACGTGGCAGGCCTGCTTCGTCAAGGCAAACTGGCCGAGGATTTGCACTGATGCTCGCTGCTTCTAGATTTGCCGCAGTCTGCACTATCCTTTGGAGCGTTGCACTCCTGGCCCAGGAGCACCCCTCCTGTCTCCACAAGACGGTCGCCGTAAGCGTGGTCCAGCGAGACTCAGGAGAGCCGGTTCCAGGCCTCGGGCCTACCAACTTTCAGGCTCGAGCCCGCGGCAAGCAATTGCGAATCGCGTCAGCGAGGGTCGACCCCGGCCCCAAGCGTGTCCTCGTGATCCTCGACTCCAGCGGGAGCATGGTTGGAGACAAGTGGCGTTGGCAGACTGCCCGCAAGGCGGGAATGGTCCCGTTGCAATCTGACTCCCCTTCGAACTCCGTGGCGGTAATCGTCTTTGCAGGCAAAGTCGATCTAAAGGTGGGATTTCAGAGCGGACGCGATGCAGCCCTTGGAGCCTTGCAGTCGCTGCCCGAGGACCCCAAGCACCTTCCCAAGGGACCTAGGGCGACCGCGCTCCTCGACGCGGTGACGGAGGGGTTGAAGTTATTCGGCGAGCCACAATTCGGTGACACCATCCTTCTAATCACCGATGGGGCTGACAATGCCAGCCGAGCGAGCGACAAGAAAGTCTTGCGAGAGGCGATTGCAAGAAGCGTGCGTATCTTGGTCCTTTTCTTCTCTGACAACCTGCCGAAGAACTACTCGTCGGAAACCACTACCTATCTTGTCGGACTTGGCGCCGACGGGGCCATGACGGTCGATAGGAACACTTCTAGAAGGTACACCATGCTTGGCGAGCGAGGCTGGGATCAGGCCGCTGAATTGGCGGGGCGCAGCGGCGGGCAGGTATTGCTTGTCGATTCCAACCGGGCCCAGAACAATCCGTCTCAGGCTGTGGCCGACATTGCTAGCCGACTGAACCACCTCATTAGTGAAGTGTACCGCCTCGAACTGGAACTCCCCGAGCCGATACCCAAGCCAAAAGGCTGGGATCTGAAGGTCGCAGTTCCGAAAGGTAGCAAAGCAAAGGACCCCGAGCTATTGTTCCCCCGAAGTATCACCGCTTGCCCGAAGGAGTAAAGGCCGTCGTTATCCAGCCGGACTTCCCGCCAATCCCAGCTCTCCTGCTATCCCCTTCATGGCCTCGATGCAGAAGGCGATGTGCTCGTCGAGGTCGAGGCCCAGCTCCTGGGCGCCCTGGGTGATGTCGTCGCGGCTGACGGAGCGGGCGAAGGCTTTGTCCTTCATCTTCTTGCGCACCGAGCGCGCTTCCACCTCGGCCAGCGACTTCCCGGGCTTGACCAGGGCGATGGCGGTGATGAAGCCGGCGAGTTCGTCGCAGGCGAAGAGGGCGTGCTCCATCTTCGTTTCGCGGGCGACGTTCGAGTAGTCGGCATGGGAGAGGATGCAGCGGCGCAGCCACTCCGGGTAGCCGCGCTCCTCGAGAATCTTCGAGCCGACGAAAGGGTGCTCCGAGGGCGTGGGATATTTTTCGTAGTCGAAGTCGTGCAGCAGGCCGGCGAGGCCCCAGGCGTCCTCGTCCTCGCCGAACTTTCTGGCGTAGGCGCGCATGCAGGCCTCGACCGCGAGCGCGTGTTTGCGCAGGCTTTCCGAGGCGGTGTACTCGCACAAGAGCTGCCAGGCTGACGAACGATCCGGGGTTGTCATCTCGCTCTTCTTCTCTCGGTCAGGATATCAGTCACAGACAGCAGGTCCCTCGGCGGAACTCAGTCGCGTTGCTCCCTCGCCCGCCTCGGGATGACAAAGAAATGACGCTATTGCGGCGCGGTCGCTCCGCGATCCCGGACTGAAGTCCGGGCCTACCGGGGCGCGCCCTTTGAAAGCAGGGGCGCGGTGAGCGAAATCGCTAGAGTGCGCGGCGAAATGTTCACAAAGGCTCAACAAAGTAACCCCACGCCGCCGCCCGCTCCGGCATGGCTTTCGCCGTGTTTTCTCCGGTCAGCATCCTGGTTTCATCCTTGTCTTCCGGGGTGTCATACTGGTTTCACCCAAGAATTGTGTTGACAGCACCCTAGAGCATACCGCAAATTAGTCCTGCTTCCGTCTCCGCTGTCCACGTGGGCGGCGGAGCCCGGGAAGCGGAAGCGCACGCGCAGCAGTTTCCCGGGGCAGATGCCCGCTCTGGCATCTTCGAAAATACGAATGGCCACAACTCTCGCGCCCGTAGATTCACGGGAAGTGGTGAGATGCGACCGATGCCGTCTGGTGCAGTTCCGCACCAGCACCAACCTTTGCCGTAAGTGCCATACTTCTTTGGACGCCGAAGTCCCGGCGCCCGCCGCCGTGGAGCCGGCGCCGGCGCCGACGAATGGCAACGGACACAGCAACGGGAACGGCAACGGGCACACCCACCTGCAGATCGCGCTGGCCATCCGCTCGCTGCGGCTGCGCACCGGCTTGAGCCAGCGCCAACTGGCGCTGCGCATGCACGTGCCGCGCACCTACGTCTCCAAGATCGAGAACGAGAAGGCGTGTCCCACACTCTCTTCCATCGAGCGGCTGGCGCGGGCGCTGGAGGTCTCGGTGCCCGAGCTGCTGGTCTACGACCCGGGCGGGCAGAACCAGCAGAGCGAGATCCGCGACCTGCTTTCCGACGAGTTCATCTCGCAACTGCTTCCCTACCTCTCGAAGCTGGATGGGATGCAGTGGTCGAGCATCCTGGCCCAGGTGCGGGACTTGAGCCTGCGGCCGCGGCGCAACGCATAGGTTTACTCCGGGCAACGCCAACACGAGGCCGGGGCGAAATGCCCCGGCTTTTTTCATTGCTGGTGAGATAGCTTTCCTTCCGAAGAAAAGCAGGTCCCTCGCTGCGCGCTCCGTCCGGCCCCGACGGAGTCGGGGCCTCCATCGCGCGGCTCGGGATGACAATCTCATTCGGCCTTCTTATTGCAGGCCTAAAGGCCTGCTCCAGCCAAAAGCCCGTGACGCGGGCCTGAAGGCCCGCTCTTCCACCGGCGACACTCCGCAATCCAACGTTAGGCGGGAGCGCTCCTGCCGCGGCGAAGGAGCGCACTGGCGATGAACATCAGGACGAGCACGCCGCCGAAGGTGCAGACGATGGTGGCGCCGGTGGGCAGGTCGAGCATCACGGAGAGCCACACGCCCAGGGCCGAAACCAGCGTGCCCATGGTCCAGCCGATGGCCAGGCGCGGCCCGATGCGGTCGGCGAACAGCATGGCGCCCACCGAGGGCACGATGAGGTAGCAGAAGACCAGCAGCACTCCGGCGATGGCCACCGACGAGGTCACCACGAACCCGAACGAGGCGTAAAACAGGAAGTCCCAGAAGCGGATGGAGACTCCGGCGGCCTCGGCGCCCTTGGGGTCGGTGGAGATCATCAGGAACTTCTTGCGGAAGATGAAATGGAAGGCGCCGATGACGGCGTAGAGGGCCGCGGTCCTGGCCACCTCGGGGCCGGAGACGGCGAGGATGTTGCCCACCAGCATGTCCTTGAGGTGCTCGGTCTCGCCGGTGGCCTTGCTCATGGCCAGCACGGCGGCGCCCGAGGCCACGGCGTAGGAGATGCCGATGATGGCTTCCTGGGGGATGCGGACGCGGCGGCCGCGCACCAGCGCGAACACGGCCGCGCCCAGGAAGGTGAAGGCCAGGCTGATCCAGTAGGTCCCGCCGCCGTGGGGATCGAGGTTGAGCAGGATGGCCACCACCGCGCCCAGCGCCGCGATCTGCGCCAAGGCCAGGTCCACGAAGATGACGCCGCGCTCCACCACGTGGACTCCCAGGTAGGCGTGGATCCCGGTCAGGATGAGGCTGGCCAGGAACGGCATCAACAGAAATGGCAGGATTTCCATTCGGTCCTTGTCCTCACTTTTCCTGGAAGGCCCGGCTGAGCGCTCCCAGGTCGTAGTCGAACAGCTTGAAGTAGTCGGGGGCTTCCTTCTCTCCGCCCACGGAAGGCAGCAGCACCACCACCTTGGCGCCGGTGCCGCTGGCGATGGAGTTGGGCGTCTTGAGGTCGAAGTAGGGCTCCACCAGGATGACCTTCACGCCCTCGCGCTTCATCATGGCCATCAGCTCGATGGTGTGCCGCGGACCGGGCGGGATGCCGGGTCGCGGCTCGACCTCTCCCATCACCTGCAATCCGAAGCGCCGGGTGAAGTTGGGCCAGGAGCGGTGGTAGGTGACCACCTTGCGGCCGCGATAGGGCTGCATCTGCGCGTCCCAGCGTTTTTCGGCCTCGGTGAGGCGGCGGCTGAAGTCCTGGAAGCGCTGCTCGAAATAGGGCGCGTCCTGGGGACGAAGCTGGGCCAGCTTGGTGGCGATGCCGCGGGCCAGGCGCCGCCCATTCTCCGGATCGAGCCAGTAGTGCGGGTTGCCGGTGGGATGCACGTCTCCCTGCGCGCGCGAGACCGGCCCGGTCGGGACCTCCAGGATCTCGGCGAACTGGGAAGCGTCGAGATAGCCGGAAGCCCCGGGTTGGACGCGCGCATTGCCGCACTGCGAGACCAGCGGCGGCAGCCAGCCCGATTCCAGTTGCATCCCCACGGCCACCAGCAGGTCGGCGCGCTGCAGCAGCAAGAGGAAGCTGGGCTTGGCCTCGACGTAGTGCGGGTCCTGATATCCCTTGGCGATGGCCTGGATGTTGACCCGATCGCCGCCCACCTCCTGGGTGAGCGCGGCCAAGTCCGAGGTGGTGGTGACGACGTTGAGCTTGGAGGCGGCCCAGGCTGCGCCTGTCGTCCCCACAAGGGCGGCGGCCAGCGCCGCCGTCCCAACCACTCTGCGAAACCAGTTTGCGTGAGCTCTCATGGCGACTCCTAGAAGGGATGAGCGCCGTGCGCGCCCAGGGAAAAGAGGAATTGTACCTTCAGCTCGCTCGCGTCCTTGCCCTCGGCGAAGCGACCGAAGCGATACTGGGTGCGGACCTGGCTGAACTCGCTCGGCCAGTAGGTGACCACGGCGGAGAATCCGCTGTCGGTGAGGTTGGCGTCGCGGGCGCGGGCGGAGCGGTCGAAGCGGCCGCCCACGGTCCAGCGCCGGTTCACCCGGTAGTCGGCGGCGCTGTAGAAGCCGAAGGCGCGCTGCGTAGCGAGAAGCTGCTGGCGCTCGCTCCACACGAACTCGTTGCGCCACAGGAAGTTGTGATAGACGGCGCGGCGCAGCGGCTTCCAGCGCAAAGTAACGTCCGTGCCGAAGAGCTGGGTGAGGAAGCCGGAGCCCAGGTCGTTGTGCCCGCGGGCGTAGGAGAAGCCGACATCCAGGTTGGTGTCTTCGGTCAGGTCTTTGTAGGCGCGCAGGCGGCCGACGAAGCTCAGGTCGCTGCGCTGGTGCGAGGTGAAGACGTCGGCGGAGTCGCCGCGGAAGACTTGGCCGGTGGCCTCGAGGAAGATGCCCTTGGGCGCAGGAATAATGCGGTTGATGGAAAAGCCGGCGTCGTTGATGCCGTCCTCGCCGCCCACCAGGCTATCGGTGACCAGCGGCCGGTCGATCCAGGGCAGACTGTGGTTGTGCAGGGTGTTCACCACGCCGAAGCTGGAGCGCACCTTGCCCACCTTGGCAACGAATCCCCGGGGCAGGCCGGTGAAAGTGATGTAGCCCTCTTCCAGTTCCACGCCCTCCTCGCCGAAGGCGAGGAAAAAGTCGCCGCGGGCGTAGGGGTCAATGATGGCCGAGATGGCCAGCTCGGCCTCATGGAACTCCAGCGCCGGCCCGGGCTGGAAGCGATTGCCGCCGGCGACGGCGATGAAGTCGCCGATCATGCTGATGTCCGGATTCAGCAGCTTGGCGTTCTGCGGCGCGCCGCCGATCACGCCTCCCTGGGCCGGCCCCTCGACCGGCGCGGGAGCGGGCGGGGGGTAGGCATTCGTGGCCAGCGCGGTCTCGCTGGAAGACGACGGCACTGTGGAGGGCGCGGCCGGCAAGGCCTGCGCCTGCTTCAGCGTCTTGACCTCGGTCTCGAGCGCCAGAATCTTTTCTTCGAGCGCCTGCAGGCGGGCGGCGGTGTCGTCCGGCTCAGAGGGCGGAACCGCGGGTGGCGCCTGCTGCGCCAACGAAGTCGCGGCCAGCGTAAGCAGCAAAAGAGTCACAAAGATCGTTTTCATGGAAGCTCCTCCCAAACAGATTTTTGGGTTTCCCAGGGAGGCCGGTGCTCTCCGCCGGTTCAGTGAGCAGAAACAGGAGCAGGAACCGGTGGCGTTGTCCGGCTCAGGCTGCGGGGGGCGGGCGGACGTGGTGGACCCAGTCCCCGCCGGGGGCGTGCGCCGCCAGCGGGCTGGGAACTACTGCGGCCTCGGCGGCCACGTAAGGAGAGACGGAAATCGCGACGCTTCCCAGCGGCGCCGTCTGCGAGTGCAGGCAGATGTGGCAACGCGCCGTTGCGTTCGAGTCCAGGCTGTCGCTGACCTGCTTCGAGGCCGGCAGGTTGCTGCGGTGTGTGTGCACCGCCTGCGCGCTCGCCGCCACCAAAAACAACAGCGCCAGCAGAAGGGCGGTCCACCTTCTGTGGGCGGGCACGCGATGGTCGTGGGAAGACACTTCGTTGCTTGGATGCAGCCTGACTCCCCGGGCACCGGTGAATCTGAGGCCGGAATCTGGGATTGTAACACCCCTGCCCCAGCCGGGGGCCCGTTGCCAATCCCAAGCGGCTAT
>CBRAFF010000071.1:0-6934 GCA_967755155.1 uncultured bacterium | reverse complement strand
TGCAGGCGGGCAGCGTTGGCGCGGGCGAGCTCGAGCGCGGCGGCGGAGATGTCCACGGCGACGATGTCGGCGCCGGGAAGCTCCTTGGCCAGGGCGAGGGCGATGCAGCCGGAGCCCGTGCCCACGTCCACCAGACGAAGTTGCGAGTGGCGAGGGCCGAGTGGCGAGCGAACAGCGGATTCCTCGCGCGGCGGCGAGTGGCGAGGGGCGAGCTGCGGGAACGCATCCACCAGCTCCAGCACCGTCTCGATGACGTGCTCGGTCTCGGGGCGCGGGATGAGCACGGCGGGCGAGACCAACAGGTCGAGTCCCCAGAACTCCTGGTGGCCGGTGATGTACTGCGAGGGCTTGCCGCGGGCGCGCTCCTCGAGCGCGGCGTGGTAGCGCGCCTGCTCGTCGGCCGAGAGTTCGCGCTCGGCGTGGGCGTAGAGGTAGGCGCGGTCGCAGCCCAGGGTGAACATCAGCAGCACCTCGGCGTTCAGGCGCGGCGAGCCGGTGCCGGCGGCGGTGAGCTGCTCGATGGCGGCGTCGAGGGTGGGCTTCAGTCGCATTGTTTTCGCCGCGTTGCGCCCTCCTTCCGCCATCGGCCGCCTGCGGCGACCTCTGGCATCGGTCGGGCGCGGGTCGACTGGCCAGTCTACCCAGCGCTTACGCGCTGGGCTAGTATCTACGGCCCGCCGCGGCGGGCTGGGTCGTCGAGCAGTCAAGTGCGATTCGCAAAGGCAGGCAGTTGATGTGGATTATCGAGAATGATCCTGTGCAACTCTGAGTCTCTGTGACTCTGTGGCAGAAGTCAGGTCTTTGACAATCAGCGTTGATCCGCGTGCATCCGCGGCGGAATCACCCCGCGACCGAGGCTTCCTGCTTGAGCTTCTCGGCTTCGTAGTGAGCGCTCAAGGCGTCGAGGATGGGCTGGAGCTTGCCGTCCATGACGCCGTCCTTCAACTGGTGCAGGGTGAGGCCGATGCGGTGGTCGGTGACGCGGTTCTGCGGGAAGTTGTAGGTGCGGATTTTCTCGCTGCGGTCGCCCGAGCCTACCTGAGCCTTGCGTTCCTTGGCGAGCGCGGCCTGCTGCCGCTCGCGCTCCAGGTCGTAGAGGCGGGAGCGCAGCACGCGCATCGCCTTCTCGCGGTTCTTGATCTGCGATTTCTCGTCCTGGCAGGAGACCACGGTGCCCGTGGGCAGGTGCGTGATGCGCACCGCGGAGTACGTGGTGTTGACGCTCTGCCCGCCGGGGCCGGAGGAGCAGAAGGTGTCCACGCGCAGGTCCTTGGCTTCGATCTTGACGTCCACATCCTCGGCCTCGGGCAGCACGGCGACGGTGACCGCGGAGGTGTGCACGCGTCCCTGCTGCTCGGTTTCCGGCACGCGCTGCACGCGGTGCACGCCGCTCTCGTACTTCAGCCGCGAGTACACGCGCTGGCCTTCGATGATGGCGATGACTTCCTTCAGCCCGCCGACGGAGGACTCGGACTGGGAGAGCACTTCCACCTTCCAGCGCTGGCTCTCGGCGTAGCGGGTGTACATGCGGAAGATCTCGGAGGCGAAGAGCGAGGCTTCGTCGCCGCCGGTGCCGGCGCGGATCTCCAGCACCACGTTCTTCTCGTCGTTGGGATCCTTGGGGATGAGCAGGACCTTGATCTCCTGCTCCACCTGCGCCAGCCGCGCTTCCAGCTTCCCCAGCTCTTCCAGGGCGTAGGCGCGCATGGCGGCGTCGCCCTCTTCGGCGATGACAACGCGGCTCTCGGCGATGCCGCGCTTCAGGTCCTTGAACTCGCGATAGCGCTCGATCACGGGAACCAGGTCGCTGTGCGCCTTGGCAGACTTCTGGTAACGCGCCGGGTCGGAGACGAGGTCCGGCGAGGACAGAGCCTGGGTCAGCTCGTCGTAGCGGGCTTCGAGTTGGTCGAGTCGGTCGAACATAGAGCAGTTGTCAGTTGCCAGTTGTCGGTTGCCAGTGAAAAACCTCAGACCCTTGCCGCTTCATTCTAAGCGTTTCTGCAGGAGCGAAGAAATCGCAGGTCAGAGTGGCGGACAGGGATTGGATGCTGGATGCGCGGCGGCTGCGCCGCTAGGCGACCACCAGCTCGCCGCCGCGCTGGCGCTCGAGCGCCATGGACTGGTCGAGCGCGGTGATGGCGCACTCCACCATGCCGTCTTCCGGAGGCTGGGTGGTCACGCGCTGCAGCCACAGGCCGGGCTGGGTGAGCAGGGCGAAGAGCGAGCCGCGGTGGCGGGCGGCGAAGCGGATGATCTCGTAGGAGATGCCGGCAATGAGCGGCAGCAGCAGCACGCGCACGGCGAAGCGCGCCCCGAAGCTCGTGACCGGGATCAAGGTGAAGACGAGGATGGCGATGAGCATCACGGTCATGAGAAAGCTGGTGCCGCAGCGGGGGTGGAAGGTGGAGAACTGCTGCGCCCGGGCGATGGAAAGCGGGTCGCCGGATTCGAAGTTGAAGACGGTCTTGTGCTCGGCGCCGTGGTACTGGTAGACGCGGCGGATGTCCGCCCACAGCGAGATGCCCCAGATGAACAGCAGGAAGAGCGCGATGCGGATGGCGCCGTCCACCAGGTTGAAGGCGATCTGGCTCTGGAACGACGGCACCAGGGCGGCGAGCTTGGTGGTCGCGACCAGGGGAATGAACTTGTAGAGGAAGATAAAGAAGGCGAGCGAGAAGACGAGGTTCGCTGCCATCATCCAGCCGGTGATCTCGGGCTTCTTCTTTGCCTCTTCCCCGGGCGCCGGAGCTTCGTCGAGGGCGACGTTGGCGGAGAAGCGCAGGGCGCGGACGCCGAGCGACATGGCTTGTCCCAGCATGGCCACGCCGCGGATGAGCGGCCAGCCCAGCCAGGGGCGGCGGTCGGAGGGGCGGTCGAGGGGCTCGGAGCGGGTGACGATCTCGCCTGAGGGCTTGCGCACGGCGATGGCCCAGGCGTGCGGCGAGCGCATCATCACGCCTTCGAGCACGGCCTGGCCGCCGATGAGCGTCTGGTCGCCGCCCTCGAGGGCGGGCAGAAGCTGTAGCGCGGCCTGCAAGCGGCAGATATGGCGAAGGAAGTTCATCTCAGTAATAGATGCGGGAGCGCGCGGAAACGGCGCAGATACTCAGCTTAAAGGCGTGGGATTGGAGTGTCAAACCGCGGGGTAGCGCCGGCGTCTCGCCGGCAACGACGTCACGGTCCCCGTAGAGACGCCCGTCAGGGCGTCTCCCTCAGCTAGTGGGTGTGCAGGCGCTCGCTGGAGGCGGGCGGCGCGCAGCCGTGAGCGGCCTCGCACTCCAGGTGCTCCAGTTGCAGGGTGGTGTGGCGGATGTGGAAGCGCTCGCGCACGGTGTCGTTCACCTGGCGGAGGATGCGCTCGCTGGCGGAGAGCGGGATGTCGGCCACGCGGATATGGCAGGAAAGCGCGTGCGACTCCGAACCCAGGCTCCAGACGTGCAGGTCGTGGACCCCGAGCACGCCCTCGATGGCGGCGATGGCCTCGGCGATGCGCGCCAGGTCCATGCCGCGGGGCGCGCCTTCCAGCAGGATGTTGAGCGTCTCGCGCAGGATGCCGAGGGACGACCACAGGATGAGCGCGGCGATGCCGAAGGAGAGCGCCGGGTCGATCCAGGCGTGCCCGGTCTGGGCGATGGCAAAGCCGCCGGCGATGACGGCGGCGGTGGAGACGGTATCGCCCAGCTCGTGCATCAGGGCGCTGCGCAGGTTCAGGTCGCGACCGGCGCGCCACAGCATCACGGCGATGCCGGCGTTCATCACCACGCCCGCCGCCGCCACCGCCATCATGATGCCGGGCTCGACCGGCTCGGGGCGCTGCAAGCGTCGCACGCCTTCGTAGAAGATGTAGAAAGCCACGCCGACCAGCGTGAGCGCGTTGAGGAAGGCGGCGAGCACGCCGGCGCGCTGGTAGCCATAGGTGCGGCGCGCGGAGGGTGGGCGGGATTCCAGGCGCACCGCGGCCCAGGAGAGCGCCAGCGCCAGGAAGTCGGTGAGGTTGTGGCCGGCTTCGGAGAGCAAGGCCAGGGAATCGGCGCGCAGCCCGGCGACCACGCACAGCGCGATGTAGGCGGCCGTCGCCACCAGCGCCAGCTGGAGCGCGCGCGAGGTCCGCTCTGCACTCGGCTCCGCCATCTCGCCAGTGTAGTTTGCGCGGGTGCGGGCTTCAAGGAAAGCTCGCAGCCCAGCCGCGGAGCCCGCAAGGATTCTGGTAGAGTTGAGCGGCTCGATTCATCGTGGAACAAGGTGAGCATGATGCTTCCTGTGTGGCGGCGGAGCTTGCTGGCGGCAATCCTTCTTACTGGTTTGGGCGCCACCAGCGCGGCGCAGAAGCTGCCTTCGGACGCCATTCCGCCCCAGCGCATGGAGCAGTACTCCGGCCTGGCGGTGCGCTGGATGCAGGAGTACCTGCAGGTGGACACCACCAACCCGCCGGGGAACGAAGCGCGGGCGGCGGCGTTCTTCAAGAAGATCCTGGATGGCGAGGGTATCGCCAGCCAGGTGTTCGAATACGCGCCGGGGCGCTCCAACCTGATCGCACGGCTGCAGGGCAGCGGGAAGGGGCGTCCCATCATCCTGCTGAACCACACCGACGTGGTCACCAGCGACGCGGCGCGCTGGAAGGCGCCGCCCTTCAGCGGCGCCATCCTGGAGGGCGTGATGTACGGGCGCGGCGCGCAGGACATGAAGAGCGAGGGCGTGGCGCAACTGGTGGTGATGGTGATGCTCAAACGGGAGAAGGTGGCGCTCGACCGCGACGTCATCTTCCTGGCCACCGCCGATGAAGAGGCCGACGGCACCGGCACCGACTGGATGATCGCCAATCGCCGCGACCTGCTGGGCGACGCCGAGTACCTCATCACCGAAGGCGGCGAGAACGTGCTGGACGAGAAGGTGGTGAAGTACATCGGGGTGGACGTGGCGGAGAAGTCGCCCTTCTGGCTGAAGCTGACGGCGCGCGGGCGTCCCGGGCACGGCTCGCGGCCCATCCCGGACTCGGCGCCGAACCGGCTGGTGCGCGCGCTCAGCCGCATCCTGGCGCACAAGACCGAACTGAAGGCGCTGCCCGTGACCGAAGAATTCCTGCGGCTGATGGCGCCCTCGCAGCCGCCCGAGCGGGCGCGCTGGTTCCGCGACCTCCCCAAGGCGTTGCGCGACAAGCGCTTCCGCAAGTCGGTGGAGAACGATGAGCTGCTGGAATACATGCTGCGCAACACCATCACGCTGACCCGGATGGGGGGCTCGCAGCAGACCAACGTCATCCCGGGCGAGGCCTGGGCCAGCCTGGACGTCCGCCTGCTTCCCGGCGAGGACCCTAAGGCGTTCCTGGTGGAGATGCTCCGCGTGGTGGACGATGCGAACGTGAGCCTTTCGCCGGAAAGCACGGAGTTCCGCGTGTCTAACGCCTCGCCGCTCGATACCGCGCTGTTCGATTCCTTCCGGCGCGCGGCGGCGCGCTACTTCCCGGGCACGCCGGTGGTGCCGCGGCTGACCAGCGGATACACCGAGAACCAGCGCTTCCGCAGCCTGGGCGTCGCGAGCTACGGCTTCTCCCCCTATACTGTCACTCCGGAGGAAGGGGCGAGCGAGCACGCCGACAACGAGCGCATCCGCGTGGAAGAATTGCGGCGCGGCTACCGCGTGCTCTTCGACGTAGTGACCGGAGTGGCGGGAGTGCCCGCGCCCTGATGCGATGAAGAAGCGCACCGCCAAGCCGAAGCCCTCCAACCGCCCGCGCCGGCGGCGGTTGAGCGATCCCGACGCCCTACGCGAACTCTTCTTCCGCCTGCAGGAGGGCATCTACATCACCGATCAGAAGGGCGAGCTCCTGGACGCCAACCCGGCCATGCTGGAGATCTTCGGGGTGTCCTCGTTGCGCGAACTGAAAAGGCTGCGGTTGGCCGACCTGCTGGTGGATCCCCGCGCCCGCGCCAAGGAGATGGAACTGCTGCATCGCAAGGGCTCGGTGCAGAAGTACGAGTTGCAGATCCGGCGGCCGGACGGCCAGGTGCGCACCGTGATCGACACCGCACACGCCACCAACGACCTCAAGACAGGGGAGGTGCTGTATCACGGCATCCTGGTGGACATCACGCTGCGCAAGCGCCTGGAGAGCCAGTTGCACGAGCAGAGCATCCGCGACCCGCTCACCGGATGCTTCAACCGGCGGTACTTGGCGGACTTCGAGCGGCGGCGCCGGGGGCGGAAGCGGCCCTGGGGCTGCATCGTCATCGACATCGACAACTTCAAGCAGTACAACGACCGCCACGGCCACCAGGCGGGCGACGACGCGCTCCTGCGCATGAGCCGCTTCCTGATGCGCCAGACGCGCGTGGAAGAGGGCGTGGTGCGCACCGGCGGCGACGAGTTCGTGGTGCTGCTCTCGGGCGCCGACCTGCCGACCACGCAAGCCACCGCGCGCCGCCTGGAGTCGGCGGCCCACGGCGAGGCTCCGGTGCGGTTCTCGCTGGGCTGGGCGTCGCGGCGGGGGCGGGAGCGGCTGGAGAAGACCATCGTCCGCGCCGACCACCACATGTTCTCCGTCCGCCTGCGGCGAAGGGTGCCGGGCAGGGACCGGAGGACGGGGCGGTAGGGAGAGGGAAAAGGGCAAAGGGAAAGAGTAAGAATGCAAAATGCAAAATGCAAAATGCAGGCCCCGTACAAACGGGGCTTTTGTGTTGCCGGCGGGACGCCGGCGCTACCCGGCGCAGCCGCAGTGCTTCTCGTGGGTGCGGGACGCCGGCGCTACTTGGGCGGGCGAGTCGCCCGCATCCACACGCACTCTAGCCGCGGCGGCAGTGCTTTTCGTGCTGCTCCAGGATGTAGTGGTCGGTCATGCCGGCAAGGTAATCGCAGACCACGCGGTGCGGCGGTTGGTGGCGAGCATGCTCACGGTAGGTCTTGGGCAGGGACTCGGGGTGGGCGACCCAGTGTTCGA
>CBRAFF010000070.1:0-7019 GCA_967755155.1 uncultured bacterium | reverse complement strand
CCTTCTACGCCTACCAGATGCACAAGAAGGGCCGGAGCGCGGCGCAGATCCGCGCGGGCATCATCCGCGGGGATTGGCAGAAGATCGACCTGGTAAAGGCCGCCTCGGTCAACTGACCCGTCGCACCAGTTCTTGTGCAGTTGACGCGCTCTAGAGGGGCGCGTATAACAACCGCTTGCCTGGCGGATGCCGTGCGAGCGATTTTCCCGGGTCCATTCGCTTTTCCACAGAAGCTCAGCATGCCCTGGGCCGGTAGGCCGGGGCGGGATGCTCAAGGATGACCGAAAAAGCCAGAGGAAAAGTTCAGCGTTCCCCTGCCAAGGGCAAGAGAATAAAGATCTTGGCGAAGCGGGGTTCGGGGCTCGCCCGCCCGGCGGAGCAGCCCGCGCGCAAGCCGTTTTTGCCCAACGATCCGCGTGTTGCACAGGCTGTGCAAAACTACGAGGCGGGGCTGAAGGCCATGCAGGCGCACAAGTTCGAGCGCGCCCAGGCCCTGCTGGAGAAGGTGGTGGCGGGTCCCAGCCGGGAGTTGGCCGATCGCGCCGCCGTCCACCTGCACAGTTGCAAGCAACACATGGCGAGCACGGCCACCAGCTTCAAGACCCCCGCCGAGCACTACGACTACGCCGTCTCGCTGATGAACGCCGGCGACCACGACGGGGCGCGCTCGCACTTGGAGAAGATCCTGAAGCAGGCGCCGGGCGCCGACTATGCCCTCTACGGCCTGGCGGTGCTGGAGTGCCTGATGGGGCGGGTGGAGGAAGCGCTGAAGCGGCTGGACCAGGCCATCCGGCTGAACCCGTCGAACCGCTACCAGGCGCGCAACGACTCCGACTTCCAGAACCTGGCCGACGACCCGCGATTCACCGAGCTGCTCTATCCCGAACCGGAAACGGTGTCCGCGGCGCCGGCTCCCGCCTCGGGAAAGAAAAGCACGCGGGCCGCCTCCCGTTCGGGCTCCCGCCGCAAACAGCGATAGAATCGTTCCAGCATGAGTTCGCACCCGCCCCTGAATCCGGCGTATCGCCGCGTCACCGACCGCCGCGGACAAGCCCTACGGGTGGTGGCGCTGGGCGGCGGTTCCGGACTTTCCACCCTGCTCAAGGGACTGAAAAAGTTCGTGCTCATTCCGGGCGCGGCCCCCAGCAACCTTCCCGCCATCCTGGAGCTGACGGCCATCGTGACCGTGACCGACGACGGCGGGTCCAGCGGCCGCCTGCGCAAGGACTTCCACATCCTCCCTCCCGGCGACATCCGCAACTGCCTGGTGGCCATGTCGGAAGACGAGGCCATGCTGGGACGGCTCTTCCAGCACCGCTTCCGCGCGGGCGCCGGATTGAAGGGCCATAGCTTCGGGAACCTCTTCGTCACCGCGCTCACCGGCATCACCGGCGACTTCGCGGAGGCGGTGAAGTTTGCCGGCGCAATCCTGGCCACCCGGGGAAACATCTTCCCTTCCACGCTCTCCAACGTGCGCCTGGAGGCGCGCATGCACGACGGCACGCGAGTGCGGGGCGAGACCCGCATCACCGCCAGCTCCAAGCGTATCGCGCAACTGCGGCTGGTTCCGGGAGGCGCGCGACCCCTGCCGCAGGCCTTGGAGGCCATCCGCCGCGCCGACCTGATCACCATCGGTCCGGGCTCGCTTTTCACCAGCCTCATCCCCAACCTGCTGGTGCGGCCCCTGGCGCGCGCCCTGGCCGCTTCCCCGGCGCTCCGTGTGTATGTCTGCAACCTGATGACCCAGACCAACGAGAGCCTGGGGATGACCGCCGCCGACCATGTGCGCGCCATCTACCGGCATGCGGGCGCGCCCATCTTCGATGTGGCGCTGGTCAACAGCGTCCCGGTGAGCGGGCGGCTCCGGGCCAAGTACGCCCGGGAGGGCGCGGAGCCCATCCTGCCCAGCGTCCCGGAACTGGAGAAGCTGGGGCTGCGGGTGGTGGCCGATGCCTTCCTGAGGGAAGAAAAGGGAGTGGCGCGGCACTCGAGCAGCGGAGTGGCCCGCGCCTTGATGGACCTGGGGAACACCGTCGGCCAAAGAGACCTGCAGGCGGCCGCGCCCGCGGCAGCCCTGGCCGCGATTGCTTCCGAGACCCGGAGGTTCCAATGATGCGCCGTTCCGGAAAAGCCGCGTCCCGGGGCGTGCCCCGCCGGAAGGCCCGCCGGGCATCCGGGGCAAGCCAGGTGGCCATCGCCATCCTGGCGGCGGGGAAAGGCACGCGGCTCAAGTCGCGGCATCCCAAGGTCCTGCACGCGCTGGCGGGAAAGGCCCTGCTGGAGCACGTGATCGCGGCAGCCAAGCGCGTGGCCCCGGCGCGCGACATCCACGCCATCATCGGGCATGAGGCGGAGCGGGTGCGCCAGGCCGTCGCCCCGACCGGGGTGCGCTTCGTCGTGCAGAAGCCGCAACGCGGCACCGGACACGCGCTGCTCGTCGCCCAGCCGGCACTGGAGCCCTATCGCGACCTGCTGGTGCTCTCCGGCGACGTGCCCCTCATCCGCCCGGAGACGCTGGAGCGGCTGCTCGCCTTCCACCGCTGGCAGAAGGCTGCCATGACCATCCTGACCGCCGAAGTGGCCGACCCCACCGGCTACGGACGCATCGTGCGCCGGCGCGGAGACGAGGTGGCCGCCATCGTGGAGCAGAAGTCGCTCCAGCCGGGGCAGGCGGGGATCCGCGAGATCAACTCCGGCATCTACGTCTTCGCCAGCAAGGCGCTCTACGCGAACCTGGGCAAGCTGACCACGGAGAACGCACACCGCGAGTACTACCTCACCGACGTCGCCGCCCTGCTGCGCGCGGCCAAGGAAAAGGTGGTGGCGCTGAAGGCGGAAGCGCCGGAGGAGATCCTGGGCATCAACACGCGGGCCGAGCTGGCCGCGCTCGACGCCCGGCTGCGCCGCGCCAAGTGCGAAGAGCTGATGGCCGCCGGGGTCACCCTCATCCGCCCGGAAACCTGCCTCATCGACGCGCAAGTGCGCATCGGGCGCGACACGGTCATCGAGCCCTTCGTGCAGATCCTGGGCAAGAGCCGCGTGGGCTCGGATTGCCGCATCCGCTCCTACAGCATCCTCAGTGACACCCAACTCGGCGACCGGGTGCTGGTGCGGCCGGGATGCATCGTGGACGGCTCGCGCATCGGCGCCGGCGCCATCCTCGGCCCCTATTCCCACCTGCGCCCGGGAAGCGAGATCGGCGAGGAAGCGCACATCGGCAACTTCGTCGAGACCAAAATGACGCGGGTGGGCAAGGGCTCCAAAGCCAACCACCTCAGCTACCTGGGCGACGCGCGCATCGGCGCGGGCGTGAACATCGGCGCCGGCACCATCACCTGCAACTACGACGGCCGCCAGAAGCACCCCACCACCATCGAGGACGGCGCCTTCATCGGCAGCGACGCCACGCTGGTGGCGCCGGTGCGCATCGGCAAGGGCGCCTACGTGGGCGCGGGCTCCTCCATCACCGACGACGTTCCCGCCGAGGCCCTGGCCCTGGGCCGCGGCCGCCAGGTGAACAAGCCGGGGTGGGTGCGCAAACGGCGCCAAGCCGAGGCCCAAGCCGCCCGGAAGCGCTGAGCCAACCCCTGCCGGCAGAGGGACTTCCCAAAAGAGGTGTGGGCGCCATTGAGGCCTTGCGGCCTCCCCGGCGCCCATGTTTCGAGGCAATTGGGGTTTGGTTAGTAAGACGTATGAGGGCGGGAAAAGTTCCCGGAAAATTTCCAATGTGGGAAGGGGGCCGGCTCCCGTGCGCGACCCAGGCCGGGCCCGAAGCATCAGAATGACGTTGCCCACCGCCAGTGTGTAGAATTGGGCCGTTGGCAGAGGCGCTAACCCATGGCTGCTGAGCACATCCTGGTAGTGGACGACGAAGAGTCCATCCGCGAAATCGTCTGCTCCATGCTCGCGGCCAGCGGATACCAGTGCCACCAGTGTCCCTCGGGCATCGAGGCCCTGCACCTGCTGGAAGCGGGCGCCGAGTTCGACCTGATGCTCTCCGACCTGATGATGGCCGAGCTGGACGGCATCGCCCTGCTGGAACGCACCAAGGAACAGTACCCGGACATGCCGGTGATCATGGTGACCGCGGTGCACGACATCTCGGTCGCGCTGGCCGCCATCCGCAACGGCGCCTACGACTACCTGCTGAAGCCCTTCGAGCGCGAGCAACTGATGAACACGGTGCGCCGCGCGCTGGAGAACCGGCGGCTGAAGCTGGAGAACCGCGCCTACCAGTCGAACCTGGAATCGCTGGTCACGGCGCGCACCGACCAGTTACGCCAGACCATGAGCGACCTGGAGCGCTCCTACGACATCACCCTGGAGGCCCTGGGCGACGCGCTCGACCTCAAGGATGCCGAGACCGAAGGCCACTCCAAGCGGGTGACGGCCTTCACCATCGCCATGGCGCGCGCCATGGGCGTTTCCAACGATGACATCCGCATCATCGCGCGCGGCGCCTTCCTGCACGACATCGGCAAGATGGCCATCCCGGATTCCATCCTGCGCAAGCCCGGGGCCCTCACGCCCGAGGAGACCGCCATCATGCGCGAGCACGCCTACCGCGGATACCAGATGCTGCGCAAGATCCCCTTCCTGGCCGAGGCCTCCGACATCGTCTACTCCCATCAGGAAAAGTTCGACGGCACCGGCTATCCCCGGGGCCTGAAGGGGGAGGAGATCCCCAAGGGAGCGCGCATCTTCGCCATCGCGGACACGCTCGACGCCATCACTTCCGACCGTCCCTACCGCGCCGCCCAGCCCTTCTCCGCCGCCAAGGCGGAGATCGTGAAGTGGGCGGGGACGCAATTCGACCCGGAGATCGTGAAGGTGTTCACCACAATGCCGGAGACCATCTGGCAGGACCTGCGCAAGCAGATCAACTCCCAGGTCTACCAGTTCTCAGAGACGCACGCGGCCGCCCGGGCCGTCCGGGTATAGCCACACCTGCGGCCCTCGCCGGCCTTCCGCTCCAGAAACAAACTTCAGGGATTCAGCGGACCGCGTTCAGAGTATTGGACAGGCGGTCGAGCGCGTCCTGCAGGCGCTCCATCTCGCGCTGCGCCGCCTCATTCCATCCCCGGAAGGGCTCCGGGGGATCTTCCAGACGGCCCAGCATGCGCGCCACCGACTCCCGGCCCCGCTCGCTCAGGACCAGGGCGGCCACGCTGGCCACGCCCAGCACCGTCAATGGTAGGTACCACTTCCGCATCGTGATCCTCGCAACCTACTTAGACGCAGATGCTTTCCCTAAAGTTGCGACAGTTCCCTGGAAATTCCAAGTATCTGCGTGTATTCCCCCGGCTTAGGGCCTGGAAGGACTGCCCGCCGGATGTTTAAGAGAACATCCGGCCGAGGAGGCCTTTTTTGGGCGGGCGCAGCCCGAGCGTCGCCAGCAGGGCCGTGACTTGCGCATCGGGCAAGGCCCGGGCATCGCGCAGGTAACGGACCATCTCCTGGAAGGCGGTGAAGCGGTCCAGGCAGTACAGGCAGGGGCGGATGTGCTCCTCCGCCAGCTCGCGCTCGCGCCAGGTGAGCTGCCCGTTGACCAGGTTGTTGAAGGTCTTGAGCGGCAGGCAATCCTCGGAGCGGGCCTTCTCGGCCGCCTCGAAGAGGGAGCGGGCGGCGAGGGCGCGGGCGTCCGGCGCAGCCGGCAGCACGGCAGCCAGCGAATCGCTCGCGGTCGCCGTGGCGGCCGCGGCGGTGACCGCGGCGCTGTCCAGGATGGCGGCGATCTGCGGGGCGTCGTAGCCCTTGAGCTGCAGCCACAGCATCTCGCGCTCCATCAGCGGCAGCTTGGCCACGGCGGTCTCCAGTTGCTCCAGCGGAGCCGGCGGCAGCGGCAGGCGGGCGGCTTCCCTGCCGTAGGCGAAGACCAGTTCGCGAAAGGCCATGGCGAAGTCGCGCTCGTTGGAAAACGTCAGGCCGCGGAACCAGGCGGCCTCGCCCGCGTGCGCCCGCTGGAAGACGGCTGCCAGGTGCTCGTCCCCATCCGGGGCCAGAGTGGGAAAGTAGCGCGCCAGGAGCTGGGCGGCGATCCAGCCGTGGCCGCGCACGAATTGCTCCCAGCCGCGCGACTCGCCGCGCTTGCAGTCCTCCGCCATCACGAAGACGGTGCGAATGGCCATTGCAGTCTGCGGGGGACTCCCGCGCTCAGAATCTTAGCAGGCGGCCGGGAGCCGGTTCAGTGCGTCTCGGCGGGCGGCGTCAGCACCGGACGCTCCAGGCGCCGGTTCTTGTCCATGGGGACCATCTCCCGCACCGGGCGGTTGAGCTTGGCTTCCTCGAGCGTCAGGGGGCGCTGCAGAACCATCTCCAGTCCCGTGCCCGCCTCCAGCCGGACGTCGTTGCCCTTGCTGAGCATGGCGATGATGAGCCCGGTAGCGCCGCCGACCCCGGCGCCGATGCCCGCTCCCTTGCCGCCGCCGCGCAGCCCGCCGATCAGCGTTCCGCTGGCGGTGGTGCCGGCCACGGTGGCTACGTCCTTCCCCTTCGTGCCCTCGGCCTGGATGGTGCCTTCCTTGTCCTTCACCCTCTGCGTGTCGGAGCCGGGGACGTTATCCAGCGCCCCGGGGAACGAGACCGTGTAGCCGTTGGGGAAGATCATGGTGGTGAAGTGGACCAGCAGCTCGGCGCGTCCCTTGATGCGGCCGGGCCTCCTCACCGCGGTGACCACGCCTTGCACGTACGTCCCCGGCGGGATGACGATGCGGTTGCTCTGTACCACGGGAAAAGTGCTCTCCAGATAAAGGTTGTCGCCCACCTGCGCGTTCTTGGTGGAGACGGCGTGCTTGAGAATGAGCGGGATCTTGGTGCCGGCGGGAATCACGAGGGTCGCCGGCGCGGCGTGTTCTGCGCCCGGCGCCGCAGCGGCCTTGGCCGGCTCCGCGTCTTCCGCATCCTGCAGCGGTTCAGCGGGTCTGGCCGGCGCGGCCTCCTTGGAGGAGGACTGCTCCGGCGGCGGTGGGTTCGTCTCCTGCTGCGCGACCGCGAACGAAATCGCCAGCAGGACCAGCAAC
>CBRAFF010000069.1:0-7035 GCA_967755155.1 uncultured bacterium | reverse complement strand
CCCTACGGGACTCGGATCATTCGATCGAACATTACCCAGCACTTACGTGCTGGGCTAGCTCAAATGCCGCCCTGCGGGCTGGGCCCGCGCCCGTCGTCAACTTAAAGGCATTGGAGGTGTCGTTGAACCGCCAACGCATCCTACCCCCCCGGTCACGCCGCCGAAGGGGGAGCGCGGCGGGAGAAGCGTTCCGCCCAGCGGATGCGGCCGGTCATCTGCATCACCACGAACAGGGTGAGGATGGCGCCGATGGTGATGGTCAAGCCGGTGAAGCCTTTGAAGAAGAAAGCATAAGAGAACAGCACCAGGTAGAGGAACTGGGCTCCGGCGGCTTCGACCGCGGCGAAGCGCATGCCCACCGCGAGGCGCAGATAGCTGACCACCAGGAAGATGGAGACCGCCGAGCAGATGAGGAAGGCGGCGTGGATGGAGATGTGGTCCACCAGGTAGGCGAGCAGCAGATGGAAGGCGAAGAAAGCGGCGGCCAGGAAGAAGTAGTTCATGGGGTGGAGCTCGATGTCGCGGAGCGTGGTGAGGATGAACATGATGAAAAAGAAGAAGAAGAGCGACACGGGGGCGAAGAAGCTGATCTGGCCGGCGAGGGGGCCGGGTTGGAGCTTTTCCGGCATGGGCATGCCGATCTGGTATCCGGTGAGCAGGTTCTTGTAGGTCCAGGTGAGCTCCCAGCCGCCGCCGGTGGTCCGCTTCTCGGTGGGGGAGAGGGTGTTCTCGGCGAAGTCGATGTCCTGGAAGTTGGTGCGCATGCGGAGCTGGAAGTCGCGGACCTGGGAAACGTCGTCGCCGAACTTGTAGCGCCAGCTCTCCAGGCCCTGGGAGCGATAGGAGGTCCGCAGCCGGGCGGTCGAGCCCGCCGGCATCTTGGTGGAAACGGTGACCGCCGTCTTCTGGTTGGTGATGGGGAGGGGGGTGTCGTCCACGACCAGTACCAGGTCGTCGTAGATGGCCTGGGCGGCAGGGAAGTTCAGAGTGAAGGTGACCCACTGCTCGCGGTCGCTGGTGTTGCGGAAGACGTAGTCGCCGGCGAAGCCGACCTTGTAGGTGCTGTACCAGAGCAGGCCCTTCTGGCGATGCTCGAGGTCGAGGGAGACTTCGACGCGGCTGCTCTCGAGGGGCAGGAAGATGGCCGTGGTTTCCTCGACGGTGCGGGTGGTTTTCTTGCCGTTCTCCTCCGTCTCCACCTTTTTCGTCTGCGTCTGGGCCCAAGAGGCGGTGGGAGGGGGCTGTTCCTGAGGCGCGCCCCAAGTGGAAGCCACCTGGCCCTTCAACCGGCTGTCGGAGGATTCGGTGCGGGCGAAGATGGTGGCGCCCAGGATCATCCAGGCGGCGGTGGTGCAAACGAAAATGAAGATGAGAGCGGCGATGCGCTTGACCATGGTGTCCGCCCCTCCCGGGCGGCTGGGAGCAGCATGGACCGGGAGGGACAGTACTGTCAAGTACTTTGTGAAGCAAAGGTAAAAGACCGGCAAGGAGGTCCCAGGGGGAACCCGGGACGCAACTCCGGGCGAGCGGAGGCGGGCGGTATAATCCAGAACGTGCTGAAGTATTCCATCGTCGTCCCCTTCCACAACGAGGAAGAGAGCGTGACGCTGCTCTACGACCGCCTGAAAGCGGTGATGGAGCACACCGGGGAGAGCTTCGAGCTGGTGCTGGTGGACGACGGCTCGAGGGACGGCACCTTCCGCCAACTGGAAGAGATCGCCAAGGTGGACAGCCGGGTGACGGTCATCAAGCTGCGGCGGAACTTCGGGCAGACGCCGGCGCTGGTGGCGGGCTTCGACCACGCCCGGGGCGAGTACATCATCGCCATGGACGGCGACCTGCAGGACGACCCGGCCGACATCCCGCTGTTCCTGGAGAAGATCGCCGAAGGCTACGACATCGTGAGCGGGTGGCGGCGGAATCGCGCGGGCAGTTTGTTGCTGCGGCGCATCCCCTCGCGCACCGCGAACTGGCTGATGGCGCGGCTGAGCGGGGTGAACATCCACGACTTCGGCGCCACCTTCAAGGCCTACCGGCGCGAGCTGATCCGCGAAGTGCCGCTCTACGGCGAGCTGCATCGCTTTATCCCGGCGCTGGCGTCGGGGGTGGGCGCTTCCATCTGCGAGATAGAGATCCGCAACAGCGACCGCGAGGGCGGGCGCTCGCACTATGGCATCGCGCGCGTGGTGCCCGTGTTCTTCGACCTGCTGACCATCCGCTTCCTGCTGCGCTACCTGTCGCGGCCGCTGCACTTCTTCGGCAGCTTCGGCATGACCGCGCTGCTGGCGGGCCTGGGGATCGCGCTATGGCTGATGGGACTGAAGCTGCGCTTCCAGACCCACATCATGACCGAGCACGGGCCGCTGATGATATTTGCCGCGGTGCTCATCCTGGCGGGGGTGCAGCTGGTGGCGTTGGGCTTGCTGGGAGAGATGCAGGTGCGGCACTTCCACGAGCCGGCGCGCCGGGCGCCGTATGCGGTGGAGCGCATCCTGCGCGCCGACAAGAGTCAGCAGTCGACGCTGGCGGAGTAGGTTTTCTTCCGCCGGGGCTAAAGCCCCTCTCCTTGGCGCCTGTTTCGCGGGCCTGAAGGCCCGCTCTTCCACCGAAAAAGCCCGCGGGGGGCGCGTCACGTCCCGGGCGACCCGCTTTTGTGGGCACGGCGGAGGACGTGCCCTGATACGAACCCAGAGCAGAGTGTCGCCCCCTTTGGGGGCTTGGTCTTCTATCCCACGCTTTCCCAGCCCTGACGGGCTGGGCTATTCTCTTCCGGCCCTGCGGGCCTGGGTCATTCGCCTGCGGGCCCGGGGTCGTCGAAGCCCGGGCCTACGCAGGCTCCTTCGTAGTTCATCGCCTCGTCGTTGCAGGGATGGTTTTCAGGTCTCGAACAGCAGGTTCCTCGCCCGCAGAGCGGGCTCGGAATGACCCCGCAAGGTGGTAGGTAGCCATAAGAGTCACCATTCCCCAGAATCAGGAGGCGGCGTGGGCGCGCGTGGGCGCGCTATAATCCCAGATTCGAGCATGACCGCCATCACCCAACCCGCGTTGCGGCTGGCCAAGCGGATGTCCCGCCTGGGGACGGAGACCGCGTTCGAGGTGCTGGTGAAGGCGCGGGCGCTGGAGGCCAAGGGACGGGACATCGTCCACCTGGAGATCGGGGAGCCGGATTTCGACACGCCGGCCAACGTCATCGAGGCAGGCAGCGACGCCTTACATAAAGGATGGACGCACTACGGCCCTTCGGCCGGGCTGCCGCAGTTGCGCCAGGCCATCGCGGAGGAGGTCGAGCGCACCCGCGGGGTGAAAGTGGCGCCGGAAGAGGTGGTCGTCGTCCCCGGCGGTAAGCCGACTATTTTCTTCCTGATACTGGCGCTTATTGAGGAAGGGGACGAGGTCATCTATCCCAACCCGGGATTCCCCATCTACGAATCCATGGTGAACTTCCTGGGGGCGAAGGCGGTGCCCATCCGGCTGCGCGAGGAGCGGGACTTCGGGATGGATGTGGACGAGCTGGAGAGCCTGATCACGGACCGCACCAAGCTCATCATCCTGAACTCGCCGCACAACCCCACGGGCGGCATCCAGACGGAGGCCGATGTGCGGGAGATAGCGCAGGCCATCGGCGACCGCGACGTCATGGTGCTCTCGGACGAGATCTACAGCCGGCTGATCTTCGAGGGCAAGCACTTCTCCATCCTGTCGCTCGAGGGGTGGCGGGAGCGCACGGTGCTGCTGGACGGCTTCTCCAAGACCTACGCCATGACCGGGTGGCGGCTGGGCTACGGAGTGATGCGCGCCGACCTGGCCACGCACGTGGCGCGGCTGATGACCAACTCCAACTCCTGTACCGCCAGCTTCACCCAAGTGGCGGGCATCGAGGCGCTGCGCGGCGACCAGACGTCGGTCGCGAAGATGTGCGAGGAGTTCAAGCGGCGGCGCGACTTGATGGTCGCCGGGCTGAACAAGATCAAGGGATTCTCCTGCCGCCTGCCCAAGGGCGCGTTCTACACCTTCCCCAACATCACCGGAACGGGCTGGAAGTCGAAGAAGCTGGCCGACGCGCTGCTGGATGACGCGGGGGTGGCCGGGCTCTCCGGCACCGCCTTCGGCGATTACGGCGAGGGCTACCTGCGCTTCAGCGTGGCCAACTCCATGGAGAACCTGGAGAAGGCGCTGGCGCGAATCGACGAGTGGACGAAGAAGAACCTCTGAGAAGCAGCAATTAGCAGTTAGCAATCAGCAGTTAGCAATTGCATCCAGGCAAGCAACTCCCACGTCCGGAAAGAGAGCCATGAGCGACCCCAAGCGCTTTCGCGTGTTCGCTACCTGCCACATCGGGGAGGCCGCCGAGAACCTGCTGCGCGAGCGCGGCTACGAGCTGGAGGTGTATCCCGGGCCGGAGGCGCCGGCCAAGAAGCTGATCGTGGAGAAGACGTCGGCGGGCATCGACGGGCTGATCACCACGCTGCGCGACCCCATCGACGCCGAGGTCTTCGAGGCGGGGAAGGGGCGGCTGAAGGTGGTGGCGCAGATCGCGGTGGGCTTCGACAACATCAACCGCGCCGACGCCAACCGCTACCAGATCCCCTTCACCCACACCGCCGACGTGCTCACCGAGGCCACGGCGGAGTTCGCCTTCCTCATGCTGGGGGTGCTGGCGCGCAAGATGGTCCCGAGCGAGGCCTTGGTGCGGGAGAACACGTGGGGTTCGTGGCATCCCTTCCTGCCCTTCCTGGGCGACGAGGTCACGGGCAAGACCATCGCCATCATCGGAACGGGGCGCATCGGGCAGGCGCTGATCAAGAAGTGCACCGGCTTCGACATGAACGTGCTGTGCTACGACCCGGTGTTCCAGAACACCAAGTTCGTGGAGATCATCCAGGAAGTGATAGACCTGCGGCACCGGCACAAGCTGTACCCGGAGCGCAATTGGATCAAGTACGTCGGGCTGGAGGAGGCGCTGGCGGGCGGGGACTTCGTGAGCGTGCACGTGCCGCTGATCCGCAAGGGCGAGGGCGATACGCCCACCTACCACCTGATCAACGAAGAAACACTGAAGAAGATGAAGAAGACTGCGTTCTTCATCAACACCTCGCGGGGGCCGGTGGTGGACGAGGCCGCGGTGGCGCGGGCGCTGCGGGAGAACTGGATCGCCGGAGCGGCGCTGGACGTCTTCGAAAAGGAACCGCTGCCCGCGGATTCGCCGCTGCGCGACCCGGCCATCGCCGACCGCTGCCGGCTCTTCCATCACTTCGCCTCCGGGGCCAAGATCACGCGGCTCTCCACCGACCCCAACCTGGGCATGGCCGGGCGAACGGTCCAGGCCCTGGTCGACGTGCTGGAGGGGAAATACGGCGGGGACATCACCAAGATGCCGTATGTGGTGAATAAGGAAGCGTTTGTGGCGGGGAAAAAATAGAGGGCAAAGGGAAAAGGGAAAAGGGTAAAGGTAAGAGCCGGAGTGGGGCGGGTTTTACCTTTTCCCTTTTACCCTTGCCCTTTTACTTTTGGGTTGCCGTCAGCGCGCCGGCCAGCGATTGGAAGACTTTGAGGCCGTCGGCGGAGCCGAGCTGGACTTCGCTCGAGCGGTCGGGATGGGGCATCATGCCGCAGACGTTGCGGCCTTCGTTGCAGATTCCCGCGATGTTATCGAGCGAGCCGTTGGGGTTGGCTTCGGTGGTGGCCCTGCCCTGGGTGTCGCAATAGCGGAAAAGGACGCGGTTCTCGCTTTGGAGCTGGGCGAGCGTCTCCGGCTCGCAGAAGTAGTTGCCTTCCATGTGGCCGATGGGGACCTGAAGGACTTCGCCCTGACGGCAGGCGTTGGTGAAGGGCGTGTCCGTGGTCTCGACGCGGATGTGCACGGCGCGGCAGATGTACTTGAGTCCGGCGTTGCGCATGAGGGCGCCGGGCAGCAGGCCGGCCTCGCAGAGGATCTGGAAGCCGTTGCAGATGCCCAGCACCAGGCCGCCGGATTTCGCGAAGCGGGTGACGGATTCCATCACCGGGGAGAAGCGGGCGATGGCGCCGGTGCGCAGGTAATCGCCGAAGGCGAAGCCGCCGGGAAGGATGACGGCGTCGCAGTTCTCTAGGTCCGCCGATTCGTGCCAGAGGTAGGCGACCTGCTGGCCGGCGACCGAGCCCAGGGCGTAGTAGGCGTCGTGGTCGCAGTTGGAGCCGGGAAAGACGATGACGCCGAACTTCATCGCTGCCTGCCTTCTGTGACGTTCGCCACAGAACAGATTAGCATGGCGCGCAAGTCCGGCTGGTCCGGGCCGCCACGCCGAGAAGGGCGTGCGGGGCGTGCTATACTTTCGGTTCGTTCTTCTCCAGAACGAGTCTTCCGACAGCGGTTCCGATAGCGAATCCTGCGTTCGAGGTCACGATGTCCGGCCATTCCAAGTGGGCCACCATCAAGCACAAGAAGGGGGCGGCGGACGCCCGGCGGGGAAAGGTGTTCACCCGCCTGATCCGGGAGATCGCCATGGCGGCGAAGACCGGCGGCGACCCCAACACGAACGCGCGCCTGCGCACGGCGGTGGCGGCGGCCAAGGCGGAGAACATGCCGGCGGACAACATCAAGCGCGCCATCCAGCGGGGCACGGGGGAATTACCGGGCGCCACGTATGAGGAGTCGATCTTCGAGGGCTACGGCCCGGGCGGAGTGGCGCTGCTGGTAGAGGTCTCGACCGACAACCGCAACCGCACAGTGAGCGAGATACGGCACACCTTCACCAAGAACGGCGGGAACCTGGGCGAGGCGGGCTCGGTGGCCTGGATGTTCCACAAGAAGGGCGACATCGTGGTGCCCAAGGCGGCGGCCAAAGAAGACGACCTGATGGGCATCGTGCTGGAGGCCGGAGGCGAAGACCTGCGCGACGACGGGGAGAGCTGGGAGATATTGACCGACCCCCACCACTACGAAGCGGTGCTGGAGGCGGTGAAGAAGGCCGGGATACAGCCGACGTTGTCAGAGATCTCCATGGTGCCGCAGAACTACATCAAGCTGGAGGGCGCGGCGGCGGCGCAGATGATACG
>CBRAFF010000068.1:0-7128 GCA_967755155.1 uncultured bacterium | reverse complement strand
GCCCAGCACGTAAGTGCTGGGTAATGTTCGATCGAATGATCCGAGTCCCGTAGGGACGACACAGGTTCTATCGGGCGGCGCACTGAAGCGCTCTTTCTTGAGGAAAACCCGTCACGTAGAGACGCCCGACCGGGCGTCTCCCTGCGTTGACTGCCATCCGGAACGAAAATCTGGAGGCCCCGGGCGGAGTCGAACCGCCGACAAGCAGTTTAGGAAACTGCTGCTCTATCCATCTGAGCTACGGGGCCTTCCCGGCGTAGCCCCATTTTCGCACATCAACCGTTAGGTCGATCAACGGTCTACGGCGAGCCACCAGGCCAGCCGCTGCCACTCCATCAGATAAGTCTTGGCCCACGCGCGCTTGCGCCACCACTGGGCTCCAAACTCTTCGTCATCGCTCACCACCGCGATGCTCCATTTGTATTGGGGCAGGCGGTTCTGGAAGACGGAGAGGGCGCGGCGCGAATGGAAGTCGTTGGTCACCAGCAACAACCGCTGGGGGCGCAAGGGCTCGACGCACGCCTGCACCGCCCCGGTTTCTCCCTTAGTCGAAGTCACGCCGACCGGGCAAACGCGGATCCGCTCCTGGACGTCTCCTGCGGTCGCGCGGATGAAGCGCTCCGCCGATTGGCTTGCGGCTTCTCCCCATTTCACATTGATTTCGGCGTCGACAAACATGAATTCCCCGTAGCCGGAGCGCAGCAGCTCCAAGCCGCGGTAATAGCGCAGGTCGGTGCGATCGCCGGCCAGCACGATGATGACGTCGCTCTTCTCTGGCCGGTCCACGATCAGCCATTGGCCGGAAAACCGTCCCCAGAGAAAAATGGCCGCCACCAGCACCGGCAACGCCCAGGCAACGCTCTTCTTCGCCCGACCCGAGGTCGAACCACCCGTAACCATGAGGGGGAAACCCTTCTTCCTGTGCCGCTCCAGGGGCTCTGCGGCGAGGCTTGGCTACCTGGCGCTGGCCCGCAGCTCGGCTACGATCTCCTGCGCGGCGGCTCGAGCTTGTTCCATCTCTTCCGGGCCGAACGAGATCGCGCCCACGCGCGCGTGTCCGCCGCCGCCGTAGCGCTCGCAGATGGCCGCCAGGTTCACCATCCGGCTCGTGTCCGCCCACGGATTCGAGCCCACGCTCACCTTCGACCGGAAGCTGCTCTTGCTCAGCCCCACGCTGTACACCGACTCCGGATGCAGGTAGTAGGGGATGAACTTGTTGTAACCGTCCAGGTCCTGGTCGCTCACGTCGAAGTAGACCGTGCCCTCCCGGCTCTCCGTGCGCTCTTGCAGCAACGCGATGGACTTCTGATGGCGCTCCAGCAGCGGCGGCAGCAGCCCGGCGATGAAGGGCTCGGCCACGGTCTTAGCCAGCGGCTGGTTCACCAGCACCGGGATCAGTCGCGAGGGGAACTGCGGGTCGCGCGAGGCCTCGATCACCATGGCCAGCCGCATGGCCGGCGCCTTCAGTTCCACCGCCGTCTTCGCGTCCGGGAACTGCGCCCCGTCGATCATGTCGGCCCACTCGATCACCTCCGCTACCGGCCGCGGGTCGAAGCCGAAGCGCTGCTCCGCGATGGTGGCGATGAACTTGGTGCACGACTTGTAGTCCGGGTCGAAGAACTTGTAGTTGCTCTGCTGCTGCTCGAAGTGTTCCTGGTCCGCCGGCGTCAGGAAGGCGCTCTGGTGATGGTCGAACCACCAGGTCACCTTGGGTGAGGTGGAATACTTGAAGTCCACGATGGCGTTCTCCTCGCCGTCGAACTTGCTCTCATCGAACAGCGCGCCCGCCCGGTGCGCCAGCCCGGTGAAGACGAACTCCGCCTCGCCCCGGATGCGCTCCCGGTAGAAGCGCGCGAACAGCGCCGCCGAGCACGCTCCGTCGAAACACTTGTCGTGGAAAAAGACTCGAACCCTCACTCCGGTTCCCCTCCCCCCGGTTCCTGAAAAACGTACCCGCGGAAAAACATTAAGGATGGGCGCGGCTTCGCCCTTCTGTCAAGACGCCGCCAAAAAAACAAGAAGCGGGAAGTCGCCTTCCCGCTTCTTTCACAAACTCGACGCCAACCGGCTCTTACGCGTTCGCCTGTTTCTCCGCCAGGTCGCCGATGAAGGGCAGCTTCCACGTCTGGTTCTGGAAGGCCTTCACCATGAGCATGATCCAGCCCACGAAGATGCCGAGCCAGATCACCAGTTGGAGAAGACCGATGACGAACACAAGCGGGAGAAAAACCTGGGCCAGGATCATGTTCAGGATCATGAACACGATGTTCAGGACGATGCAGGCAGCGATGAAAAACAGGCACTGGAAGCAGTGGAAGCGGATGAACTTGTTCTTGTTGTAGGGCTCGATCAGCAGGAACACCACCGCCACCGGCCAGAACAGATAGGCCAGCAGGCCGGCAACGTTGTCGGTAAGACCGCCGCCGGACGCTGCCGGCGGAGAACTCGGAGTAGTACCCATGGCGTGACCTCCCTTTGCCCGACTAGATTTGACTGCGCTTCCCGTCCGGACGGCGGCGGCCCGTGCGGTGTCCTATGTTCGCGCGCCTGCCACGCTTCCCGGGCCCCCAATCGCCACCGGGTCGGAGCGCGTTCCTCCCTGCTCGTATGGCGCGGACAGTATCAAAATCCTCGTTGCAAAGCAAAAGAAATGCGCCACTAGCCGGCGTGCCGGGCGGCTTTCTTGCGGCAGTCCCCGCAGATGCCGTAGATCTGGAAGGTGTGGCGCGTGGTCTCGTAGTGGTGCTTGCGCCCGATCTCCTGCTCCAGCTTGTCCACCTCGGGCGAAAAGAACTCCACCGACCCGCCGCATTCCGTGCACACCATGTGGTGATGGCTGCGCCGGTTGTACTGGTGCTCGTAGCGCGCGATGCCGTCGTGGAAGCTGACCGCGCTCGCGAGGCCACACTCCGCAAACAGCTTCAGCGTCCGGTACACCGTGGTGAAGCCGATCTTCGGGTCCTTCTTCCGCACCAGCCGGTAGAGTTCGTCGGTCGAGAGGTGCTCGCGCTGCTCCAGGAAGGTGCTCAGGATGGCGTCGCGCTGCCCCGTGTGCTTCAGCCCCACCTTCTTCAGGTGGCGGTGGAGGATGTCCTGGGCGTCGCGCAGCGCTTCGCGCGAGATCGAGGCCTGGTCGTCCACCCGTTTGCGCAGCGGTCCCATGGCTTCCCTGACGCCGCGCCCGTGCAGCCCAGGGCGGCGCGCGCTTAGGATACCATCCGCCGCTCCGCCCTGCTGCGCTTCCGAATCACTCAAAACCGTATCCGGTAAGAGACCTGCAGGTTCACCCCCGGCCCGTCCACGCCCGAGCCGTGGAAGCGGTAGCTCTTGTCCAGCAGGTTCTCCAGCGTCACCACCACCTGGCTGCGCTCGCTCACCCGGTAGCCGCCGCGCAGGTTGAGCGTGCCGAATCCCGGCGTCTTGGTGTAGAGCGGAGCGCTGGTCACCCCCGGCCCCAGCACCCGGTCGAGCACCTGCGCCAGCGTCTCCCCTGTGGGCAGCAGGATGCCGCCGCTCACCAGGCCGCGCGCCTCCGCGCCGTTGTTGAAGAACAAGGGGATGCTCGAAACCGAGCGCGTCGCCCCGACGCGCTGGTCCGCCAGGTCCAGCGACGACAGCCGGTCCTGCTTGCCCGCCAGCAGGCTGTACCCTTCCACCCAGAAGCGCCGGCGGGCCGGCTGCCAGCGCAGGCTCAGGAAACCGCTGGCCGGAGGGATCCCGCCCTCCAGGTCCGGCGGGCCGCCCGTCTGCTTGTCCACGCCGCGCAAGTAATAGAAGTTGCCGCTGGCCGTCCAGGCGCTGGTCAGCCGCACTTCGAGCGTGGCCTCGGTTCCCCATATCCTGACCTGTCCCACGTTGGCCCGCACCAGGACCGGCCGCGGGTCCGCCGCCGTGATCACCGCCCCCGTGGGGAGCTGGACCAGGATGCCCTGCCCTCCGATGCTGTCGCCCACGGCTCCCGCCGGCAGGATCAGCGTCCGCCGCGTGATGAAGTCGCTGATCTCGTTGGTGAAGGCGCTGACGGAGGCGTTCACCCGCGAGGTCTGCGCGCGGAAGCCCATCTCGTAGTTGTAGAGCACCTCCGGGTTCAGGCTCCCCGCCGAAGTTCCCGTGCTCACCGCCGTGGCGTCGCCGGTCGAGCCCACCAGCCCGCCCGCCGCTCCTGCCTGGTCGGGCGCTACTTCGAAGCCGTTCGAGGTGATGCCCACCGAGGCAAAGTCCGTGGTGTTGGGCGCGCGGAAACCGCGCCGCACCGTCCCGAACAGCGAGAGCTGGTTGTTCAGCCGCAGCACCGCCCCCAGGTTGAAGGTCACATCCTGGAGCGCACTCCGGAAGTCCGGCACCAGCGGCTGCCCGCCCGCGTCCTCCAGGTTCTTGTCGGCGAAGCTCCGGTAATGGAAGGAGCTGTAGCGGACGCCGCCCTGCACCCGCAAGCGGTTGGGCACCACTTCCAGGCCGTGCTGATAGAACAGGCCGTAGGTGGTGTAGCGGGTCCCGTCGGGAAAGCGCCCACGCACCGCCGTCGTGGTTCCGCTCACCGGACTGAAGCGGTCGCGCGTGGATTCGATGTACTCGTCGTAGATCTCGCCGCCAAACACGATCGCCTGCCGCGCCCCAATGTGTGTCCGCGCCTGCGCCTGGTAGCCGAACACATCCGTATCGTTGGATTCGCTGGTGATGGCCGCCAGCGGGTTGCCGCTGCCTCCCTGCTCCCTCCGGTCATCCCGCTGGCTGTTGTAGGAGAACGTCCCGCTCAGCGTGTCCAGGAATCCCAGCTTCTGCTTCTCGTAGCGGGCGTAAAAGAAGTCCAGTATCTGCGGATTGAAAGAGTTGATAAGGTTGCCGTTGCCGCCGTTGAGCTGGTCGTAGCGCCGCCCGCCCAGTTGCTCGGTGCGCGCGTAGCTGGCCATGAAGCTGTGGCTCGGCGCAGGCGTCCAGTAGAACTGCGCGAAGCCCGACCACTGGGTGAACGCTGTGTCCTGCAGGCGGTCTCCCAGAATGCTCGAGGGCAGGCCCAGGAAGCGCGTGACGGCGGCGTGCGAATCCACGTCGCCGGCGGCGCGCAGGTCCTGGACCCGCCGCCCCGACCCGCCTCCGGAAAGATTCCACTTGCGGCCGCCGTAGGAGAGCCGCGCGCTCCCGCCCGCCGTCAGGTCGCCGGTGCGGAACACCGGAATGATCTCGCCGTGCAGATGCCGGTCGTTCGACTGGAGGTAGGTGCGTACCGGCAACACGTTCACGCTGCCTCCCAACCCGTCGCTGCCGTACTGCGCCGAGGCTGGGCCGCGCAGGATCTCCACCCGCTCCACGAAGCTCGGGTCCACCAGCGCGAAATACTGGTTCGGCCCCGGCCGGAAGGTCGAGTTGTTGAAGCGCACGCCGTCGATCAGGTGCACTACCTGCTGCCCGGTCAGCCCGCGGACCACCACCGCGCCCTGGTGCGCCGAGGTCTGCTGCACCATCACCCCCACTTCCTCGCGCAGCGCCTGCGGCAGGATGACGCCCGGACGCCGCAGTAGCGACTCCGGCCCCACCACGTTGACCTGCGCCGGAAAGTCCCCCGCCGCTTCCACCTCCCCGCGGGCGCCGGAGACCGTCACCGAGGTGTTCACCGTGGCGATCTGCAGCAGGATCTCCACCGGCTTATTCCCGGGACGTGGCAGGCTCACCGCCGCGCTTGCCGCCTGCATCCCCTGCGCTTCCGCCACCAGCTCATAGCTGCCGGCCGCAAGGTTGTCCAGGTGGAATTCGCCGGCGCTGTCGGCCTGCGCCGAACCCACGGGCGTCCTCCCCCGGTTCAGCAATGTCACTTGCGCGCCGGGGAGGGCCGCGCCGCTGGGGTCGAGCACCCGCCCGCTGAGCGCGAAGCCGGTGTCCTTCGCCTCCGCGGGGACCGGGCCCCCCGCGGCGCTCAGCAGCAAAAGCAGGAGAACAAAGAAGCACATCCGCATTCGAGGACCAGGCATGAGGGCGCTCCGCGGGATAAGATAGGTTCCGTCATATTGAAAATGAAATTGAATTTCAATTTCATAATCATAGACCGCGGTTCCCCGCCCTGTCAAGGAAAAAGTACAATCCCTCCTCCATGTCCCCCTCTGCCCGCCCTTCCCGCTGGCGCCGTCGCCTCGCCGCCACCCTGCTCCTGCTGCTGCTGGCTGCCCTCGCCGGCGCCGCCTGGGTCTACTCCACCGCCCGCCGTGCCCTGCCCCAGCTCGAGGGCTCCGTCTTCCTCCCCGGCCTCAGCGACCGGGTCACCGTCGTTCGCGACGCCCACGGCGTCCCTCACATCTCCGCCTCCTCCCTCGACGATCTGCTCTTCGCCCAGGGCTACGTCACCGCCCAGGACCGCCTCTGGCAGATGGACGCCACCCGCCGCTTCGCCGCCGGCGAGCTTTCCCAGATCCTCGGCCCCGACCTCCTGCGCCTCGACCGTCAGCAGCGCATCCTCCAGCTCAGCCTCCTGGCCGAGCGCCTGGCCCGCGGCCTCTCCCCTGACGACCGCGCCCAGCTCCAAGCCTTCGCCCGCGGCGTCAACGCCTATATCGACACCCACCACGACACCCTGCCCCTGGAGTTCCGCGTCCTCCGCTACCACCCTCAGCCCTGGACCGCGAAGGACTCGCTGCTGGTCACGCTCTCCATGAGCCAGGCGCTCAATCACGGACCCTACCGCACCGAACTCTCCCGCGAAGCCATCCTCGCCAAGCTCGGCCCCGAGCTCGCCGCCGACCTCTATCCCACCACCTCCCGCCGCGACCACCTGCCCCCCCCCACCGCCCCCCCCCAACGTGCCCCCGCCCCATCCCCGCATGCCCGGAAGCCGGCCACCGGCCGCGCTGGATTCCTCTCCGCGCTCCCCGGCGCCGAGGCTTGGACCGAGCCGCTCGCGCCCGGCTCCAACAACTGGGTGGTCTCCGGCGCGCATAGCGTCTCCGGCAAACCGCTGCTTTCGAATGACATGCATCTGCCGCACCAGATGCCCGGCCTCTGGTATGAGGCCCACCTCACCCTGCGCGCCCCCGGCGCCTCCGCCGCGGAGTTGGACGTCGCCGGCGTCACCCTTCCCGGCTACCCCTGGGTCATCGCCGGGCACAACGCGCGCATCGCATGGGGCTACACCAGCCTGAT
>CBRAFF010000067.1:0-7255 GCA_967755155.1 uncultured bacterium | reverse complement strand
GATGGAGTTGCTGGTGTAAGGCAGAAAGGCATCGTCCTGACGCACCCACCCCGGGGTCACGCTGGCTTGCAGACGGAAATACTTGCCCAGGTCCGTGGCGCCGGCAAAAGTCAGGGAATCGGCGCTGTTGCTGGGGTACAGATCCATCAACCCGGTGGCTGGACCCTGTTTCGCAGTGGTGCAGCCTGCCGGCGCCACACAGTCGGTGGTGCGGTAGGGGTTGTCGATGGTCAGGGTATCGATGTTGTTCTCGAGCCAGGACCGCATGTAGGAGACCTGGAACGCCCAGTTCCCCAGGAAGCTGCCCTCGGGTTCCTTCCTGCCGTACTCGGTTCCCACCCGGATCACGTTGTTGAAGTAGTCGATGGGCTCGGGACTCTCGGCGCCGTAGCCGCTGGTGGCGCTGGCGCTGGGGGAGGTGTTGAAGAGGAATCCGATGGGACGAAGCCCGACCTGGTTCTCGCGCGAGAACAGGAAGAAAAGGTCCCAGTTCGGAGTGGCATTGTAGGTGAACGTCCCCAGGCCCAGCTTGCGCTTGAGGCGGGGAGTGAGGAAAGCCATGGTCGCCACCTGGTTCAAGGACGTGAGCGGGATGTCGTTGGTCGCGGTGGCCTGGAGCGTGGCTCGCAGCGCCGGGTTGATGGTGAACACCCCCGGCTGCACCCGCGTGAACAGGGTGCGGGTGGTGTTGCTGAAGATGTGCGGCGTCTCTTCGTAGCGGAACTGGGCCTTGAACTTGCCGTACTGGCCGAAGCTCGCCAGGTAGCTCTGGTCGTCATAGAACGACTTCTGCGACATCAGGGTCACGTAGTAGCGCGAGCCGAAGATGTCGTCAAAATGCGCCCGGAGATCCCGGATGTAGACGCCGCTCTTCAGGTCCCGATACTCGTTGAACTTCGAGGTCTCCCAGTCGGGCTTGAACGGCAGGTCGGGACGGCCGTACACGTCGCCCCAGATGTGCCGAAACCCGAACTCCACGGTGCCACGCTGGGGCTTCTCTTCCTGACCGAGTGCCAACGCCGGGGCCAGCGCCACGACCAGCAGCAGCAACCACCGACTCTGGTTCGTAATCCTCTTCATCGCTCTGTCTCCTTCCTACCGCAGGAAAAAGTTCCCCGAGGGGTGGTTCGATCCGTGAATGGCTACATGGCAGTTGGTGCAAGCCCGGTTGAAGTTTCTGACGGAGTTCAACGGCTGAGGCGTGCTGGGGTGGCGGCTGGCCACGTGGCAGGTTTCGCAGACCCGGGGCATGCGCACCTTCAGCAACTGCGCATTGCTGCTGCCGTGGGCTTCATGGCAGTTCATGCAGTTCTCCGCCACCGCCGGGTGCTCCCAGAGGAACGGGCCACGGCGCTCGGTGTGGCAGCTCAGGCAGTTCTCGTTGGCGGTGCTCTGCAGCAGTTGTTTGGGATTGGGGGTGCCGTGGGGGTTGTGGCAACTGGTGCAGGTCACCTTGCCTTCCCGGAATGGCATGTGCGAGGAGCGCTGCAACTGCGCCCGGCGCATCTGGTGGCACCCAATGCAAAGCTCCGGCTGCGGCTTCTTCATGCTGGTGTTCTCGGTCAGGGGAGCTTGGTAGCGGTTCTCGGCGGACATCGTCCGCTGGGGCTCCTGCTTCACCTGGTGGCAGTCCACGCACGCCAAGCTGCGCGAGTCGTGGGGGCTACCCTTCCAGAACATCCGATTGCCGCGTGAATGGCAGGTCAGGCAGGCGTCGTTCTGCTCGTCAACGGAGTTCTTGGAGTCCTTGGTGAACCGGATGGGGATGGTCTCCTTGGTCCCGCCGGCTTCCACATGCGCTTTGCCCGGGCCGTGACACGATTCGCAGCCTTGCGACTCCGTCGGAGTCCGGGGGTGGGCCATGATCTTCCCCATGACGGTGTTCTTGAAACGCTTCTGTTGGTCCTCATGGCAGGCGATGCAGGTGTCGGTGCCCACATAGTCGCCGGAGGCAGCGCTCTGCGGCGCGGCCGGAGTCGCCGCGGCCTTTTGCGGCTGGGATTCCTGCCCCGCCGCTGTGCTGTCGGCGGGCAAACGCGCGGCCAAGAGCAAGGGCAGTAGTAGAGCAACCGCCAACCAGGGCAGCTTCCACCTCTTCTTTAGGTCCGCCATTCCATCCTCCCGGTTCGGGCTCCTCGCCCTGTTCTAGAAAAAGCTCAACGGAACCATGTTGTAAAAAACATTTGTAGCAAAACTCGACAAACAAGACACACGCAATTGTGAATGGTGCTTCATTCCGTTGCGGTGATAGCCGTCACACTTGCCTATGCGCGCCGTCACCAGGCTTCCTTACGGAGTTCTTTCATTGTTCGCCGTGCGTTTCACCTTACAACCACCTTGCCCTTCATCCAGGGATGGGGTGCGCAAGTAAAGGGATAGATTCCCGGTTTGGTAAAGGTGTAGCTCCAGCTCTCGTAGGGTTTGAGCAGCACCGACCGGAACTGCCCCTTTTCGGCCATCACGTCATGCAGCGCGACCCCATCCGCATTCCACCAGGTCACCGTCGTCCCCGGCTTCACCACCAGGACCTTGGGGAAGTAATCGTTGCTAGGATCATTGTCGAACGTTCCCGCTCCAGGAAGGACCTTGATGGTGTTGGGTGGCAACTGGTTGGCGGCGGTCACGGAGCCGTTCGCTGCTGTATGGGCGCCAGGCGGGTTGCTGACGCTGCTGGCGGGCGGGATTCCGCCGTGCATGTGCGCGGAGGAGGTTGAGTCGGGCGACGGGGGAGGCGCCAAATGCGATTCCGCTGACATTTCCCCGGCCGGGGCGGAGATGGGCTCGAAGATCTCCGCCATCTTCTCGCCGCTCACCACCACGCTTCCGGCCGCGCCCCGATGGAGGCGGAAGATGGAATGGTCGACCAGCAGAAACGTCCCCGGCACCCGAGCGGTGAATTCCACCACCGCCGAGCCGCCGGCGGGAATCAAAGTCGTCTGCAGCCCGCGCGCGGGAGGCGAGAGCAGGTCACCCTCCCGGTAGACCTTGTCGAAGATCTCGCCAATCACGTGGAAGGAGGAAACATAGTTGGGTCCGGCATTGCCCACGAACATGCGGATGCTCTGGTTGAGCGCAGCCTGCAGAGCTTTGTCCCCCAGCAGGGAGCCCACAGCGCCGTTGAAGACCACGTACTGAGCGTCGCCGCGATCGCCCCGTTCCATCGAAAACGTCTGGTGACCCTTTTCGCCGTCGCGGGTATAAATCTCGCTCTGCACCACGTACCACTCCTTGTCCACCGCCGGCAGGCCTTCGGCGGGCTCCACCAGCACAAAGCCATACATCCCGTTGGCAATGTGCATGGGGATGTCGGGGGTGGCGCAGTGGAACATGTAAAAGCCCGGGGCCATGGCCCGGGCCTCGAGCACGGCCGTTTCGCCGGGCGCGACGTTCAGCGCCGCGGCTCCGCCTCCCGGCCCGGAGACGAAGTGAAAGTCAATGTTGTGCTGGCGGAGGCTTCGGATGTTGTTCTTCAGATGGATTTCCACCAGGTCGCCCTCCCGCACGCGCAGCAGGGGACCCGGTACCCGTCCCTCGAATCCCCAGTAGTCGTCGTAGAGGACGCCCGGGGCGATTTCAGCCTGGCTCTCTCGCATCTCCCAGTTCACGATGACCCGTCGCTGCTCCTTGCGAGTGATGGGGGAGGGAACATCCGGCGCAAAGCTCCAAGCCCCCATCTCCGGCTTCAGGCTGGCCTTCGGCTGCAGCACCAGCGGCGGGCGCTGCCCCGCCGGGGTGGAGGCGCTCGCGACCTGATAATGGTTGGAGAGCAGGATCACGGCGACCAGCCCGGCCGAAAACATGGCCGCGATCCAGAATGTGCTTCCCCACTCTTTGAAATTCATGATTCTGCTCCCCTGTGAAAGCAATGTGGATTTGCCTCAGGAGCGAGGTTAGCTGCGCGCATTCCTTCCGGCCGTGACCCCGGTCACCAGGCCCTGTGACAGACGTCACAACCCGCCCGGGAAAGGAGGCTTGCAGAAGTCCCGGGGTCGCGATTCAGCGCTGGCGCAGAGAACGCACGCGGTCGTAGGCCCCATCCACGTCCTGGCAGAGCAGCTTCACCAGATCCAGGGAGACGGTGGGATGGTCCGCCAGGAACTGCAGGAATTGGCGGCGGGGCAGGAAGGCCACCTCGCAGGCGGCGGCGGCCTCGGCGGTGACCTCGTAGGGCCGGGCGGAGATGGTGGCTCCCAGTCCCAGGGGTTCCCCGGGACCGGCGAATTGCACCACCAGGCTCTTGCCGTGCGAGCAATGCAGGGAGAGCTTGACCCGGCCGGAACGCACCAGGAAGACCCCGGTGGACGGTCGGCCCTCGTGGAACAGCACCGCCTTGGCGGCAAAGCGCTGCAGCAGGGTGATCTTCTCCAGGTGCGCCAGCGCCTCCGCCGGCATGTGCCCGAACAGCTCTCCTAGCGGCATGGTCAAATGAACGTCTTCGGTCAGCGTGTGTGACATTGGCGTCCCCACACCCGCATAAATAGTTCTTTGAGGAAGGAAAATCTGTGACCGTCGTCACTTTGGGCAGTGACGAGCAAAATGCCGGCTTCAGGAGCCGGCCAGTTTCTCCAGCGCGGCCCGGTTGCGGAGGACCACGGTCGACCCCTTCACCTGCACCAGTTGCTTCTTCTTCAGGTCGGCGAGGGCGCGGGTCACGGTCTCCCGCGAGGTGCCGATCAACTGCGCGATCTCCTCGTGGGTGAGGGTCACGGTCAGCCGCACCTCGCCCTTGTCTTTGCCGTCCTTGCCATCCTTGCCCTTGCCATCCTTATTCTTCCCGTCCCGGGCCCACTCCAGCAGCAGCTTGGCCAGCTTCTCGGAGGCGGAATGGGAGAGGCCCAGGGAGCGGATCTCTTCATAGGCGGTGTGGTAGTTCTTGCTGAGCTGTTCGGCCACGCGCAGGGCCGCGTCGCCGTTGTCGCGCAGGAAGTTGAGGAAATCCTGACGCGTGATGAAATTGGCCTGGGAGGGTTCCATCAGTTCCGCGGTCACCTCGTAGGCTTTGCCGGAGACGGTGGCGCTCAGCCCCAGGATCTCTCCCGGCTCGGCGATCTTCAGGATGATGGTCTTGCCGTCGGCGGACGAGGTGGAGAGCTTGGCGCGCCCGTGGCACAACACAAAAACTCCCCGCGGGTTCTGCCCCTCCACGAACAGGATGGCCCCCTTGGGATAGGCGGCCGTGGACTTGATGGTCTCCAATCCCTTCATCGAGGGCGCGGAAAGATTGCAGAACAAATACTCTTCCCGCATCTTGCAGGTCAGGCAGCTCTCGATGATGTCCAGTCCGTAGGGGGAGCGCACTTCCACCTCTCCGGTGATTATAGGCCGAGCGGGGGGTGCTTGCATCACAGGATAGCGTTCCATGTCTGCCGAACCTCCTGGGGCAGGGGGAGGCGTGCCGCCTTCCGTCCTCTGCTGATCCTCTCCTAGTGTCCGGGAGCGCCTCCACCCCGGCGGTGACCGGCGTCACAGGAAGATGTGACGTGAGTCACCGCGCCCCGCCCCGCACCCGGGCAGGATAGGAACCGTGGGGGAGGTGGTTATGCATCATCAGCGAGACAGCTTTGGCAGACCGGTGGATGAGATCCTGCAGTTCGAGCTCGACTTCATGGAGCAGGGGGGCTACGGGCGCTCGGTGCGCCGGCCCTGGCAGCCCAAGGTCATCTTCATGGACTCGCCCACCTGCCTGAACTTCAACGATCCGGAGCGTCCGCACCCCTGCAGCGGCTGCGCGCTCATGGACTTTGTCCCCGAGGAGCATCGCACGGAGCGGGTGCCCTGCCACCACATCCCGCTGACGGCGTCGGGGGAGACGGTGGCCAGGCTGTTCGACCCCACGGACGACGCCAAACTGCAGGACGTGGTTCACCAGTGGCTCAAGGAAACCCTGAAGCGGGTCCGCGCCGACGAGGAGAAGGAAGTCGGCGAGGCCAAGAAGTGGTGCGCCGAGACCTAAGCGGAAGGAATCTTTCCGCTTCCGCGCCGGCGGCCGCCATCCGAGTAGGTTATGGAACGACGCCAACTGCTGGAAGCTCTGAAATCCGAGAAGACGTTCCTCGACGGCGGCGGCTACCGGCAAGCGCCGCGCACGCCCTGGAAGGCTCCGTTCATTTTTGAGGACTCGCCCACCTGCCTCAACTTCGCGCAGCCCGGCCGCCCCCATCCCTGCACCAAGTGCGTCCTGATGCGCTTCGTCCCGCTGCGCCGCCGCTCGGCGCGCGTCCCCTGCCGCCACATCCCGCTCAACGGCGCGGGGGAGGACCTGGACGGCCTCTACCGCTATGCCTCCCAGGAGGAGATGGAGCAGGCGGTCTCCCAGTGGCTCGCAGGCGCCATCCAGCGCCTGGAGACCGAGCTGGCCCACGAGCGAACGGGAGCGAAGTCCAGTGCTCGATAAATGCGCCAACCCGGGCTGCCTGAAGACCTTCCACTCCCTGCGCGAGGGCCGGTTGTTCCTCAAGGTCTGTGATTGCGCCTACGTGCCGCGGGGCAGGGAAATGTCCCTGTGGCCCGACTGCCCCAACCCCCTGGAGTACTTCTGGCTCTGCGGCACCTGCGCCCACACCCTGAGAGTGGTCTTCGACCCCGCCGGGAGGCCGGTGGTCAGGCCGCGCCACGTCCTGCTGCCCGCGGCGCCATCCCGCCCCCTGCTGCGGGAGGCGGCCTGAGCCTCGCCCTGGGCCCTGCTCGCGGGGGGTCCGGTACCTTGGTCACCCTTCCGGAACAGTTTCCTCTTGCATCACCCCTGGTGCAGCGGTATGCTTCTGCCCGCTCTCGGCCCCACCCTCTGAAAAGGCTTTGGCGTTATGTGGATGGAGAAAATCCGTCACGGAGTTCTTCAGATTTCCACAGACGGCGGTCCGCGTTACGTGGCGCCGTCGTTCGTGGAGCGCGTTCAACTGCTGTGGATGTTCCGGAATTTCCACATCCTGCCGCAACAGGTGCTGAGCCGCCACGGGCGCCAGCTCATCGAGATGCTGTGCACCGAGGAACGCTTGTCGCGCGGCCGCAACGGCCATTCCCACGATGAGCTGTGCGTCATCGGGACAGTGGAGCGCCCGGCGCAACTTCCGCCGCGCAAGCCGTCGCTGCGCGCGGTGACGCAGCGCAAGCAAACTGCCTGAAGCTTCTCGCCGGTCGCCCCGCCTTTACAGCTTCTTCCGCGGCGTGGTACTCTCGATATCGGCAAATAACGAAAAAAACATAGAGTAGGAGAGCGTCAGGCGAGTGTTAGCGAGAGAGAAGAAAGCCAACGTCA
>CBRAFF010000066.1:0-7273 GCA_967755155.1 uncultured bacterium | reverse complement strand
GCGCCGATGTACCCGGTGGAGCCGGTCAGGAAGATGGCCACGTTGCTCCCGTTTCCACGGCCGTGCCGCTACTTCCGTTCGCCGGTGCGGCCAGATGGAACGTTCCGCGCGAGCGGTACTCGATGGAGCCGCCCTCGATGAGCGGGAAGGTCCACTTGCGCAGCGCGGGCACGTGCACGTTGATCCAATAGTCCCACCAATCGATGCCGCGGGTGTCGAAGCCGAAGGCCGCCTGCTCGTCGGCGGGCAGCGCCTGGGAGAGGATCTCGACGTGCTCGGCCTCGAACACGTGGTCGTTGTGCAGGATGAAAGGCTCGTAGAGCCGCACGATGCGCTCCACGCGCTCCAGCGTGCGCTCCGCCTTGACGAAGGGCCGGCGCTCGCCCACCACGCCGATGATGGCGCGGATCATGGCGCGCTGCCCGGGAGCGCCGAAGCGGCGGAAGCGGGTGCGGGAGACGGGGATGGCGTCCAAGCGCAGGCGCAGCCAGGATTCCAGCCCCTGCTCGGCTTTCAGGTGGCGGCGGTGGGCCAGCCCGGTGAGTTCGATGGAGCGGCGCATGTCGCAGGGATTGGTGACCGAGGTGGCCAGTTGGTACATGCGCTGGTGGCGGCGCTCGATGAGCGCGGCCGCGATCAGCGTCATGCCCTGGCACACCTGGTCCACCGGGATCACGTCCAGGCACTTGCGCTGGTTGGTGGGAAGCTGGCGGAAGGTCGTCCCCAACAGATAGGCGAGCGACGCGGAAGTGTTCACGCCCTCGTTCCAGCCGCAGAAGGGCTTGCCCACCGAGGTCTCGACGATGGAGGGGCGGACGATGGCGACCGGAACGTCCCCGGCCAGGCGGAAGATGAGTGATTCGGCCAGGCTCTTGGTGAGGGTGTAAGTGTTGGGCCAGCCCAGGGCGCGGGCGCGGCGTGCGCCGGCACTGGTCAGGTGGCTGCGCAGCCAGCGTGCTCGCTCCTTGCGCAGCTGGTTCTCCAGCGCGGGGCCGGTCAGGTCAGCCTTGCCGCGCTCGGCCAGCTTGCGCCGCAGTTTCTCCGTGACGCTGGGGCCTTCGGCGAGCGCGGCCGCATCCTGCGTGAGTTTGTGCAGCTTGCGCCACTCCTGCTCGGCGTCGAAGCCGGGGACGCGCTTGGGCGTGTAGTCGGGCACCAGTTCTTCCGGCACGCGGCCGTCGCGCGCGCCCACCACGTAGCAGGTGGAAAGGTGCAGGAGCGCCGCGTGGTCGCACTGCTTCATGAAGTCGAGCAGGTGGACCACTGCGTCCACGTTGGAGGAGAGGGCTTCGCGCAAATCGGGATTGAAGTCGGTGAGGCCGGAGCTGTTGATCACCAGGTCGAGCGATTGGGCCAGCCGCGCCCGCAGTTCGGGCTCCATTCCCAGGCCCGGCTTGCTCACGTCGCCCTCCACCACTTCCATGCGCTCGCTCAAGAAGCGCGCGAAGTCGGCGCCGTAGCGCTGGTGCAGGCCGTCGAAGACCGGTGATTCTTCCACGATCTTTTCCAGCCGCCGCGTGGCCGTCGTGGAGCGCTGGCGGCGGATCAGAAGATAGATCTTCCCGACCTCGGGAAGGTCGGTGAGCAGGTTGGCCAGCCAGACCTTCCCGATGAAGCCGGTGACGCCGATGAGCATGAGGCGCTTCCCCGCCAGCGCCCTACGCACCGAGAGATGCTCCACGCGCTTGCGCGGGTCGAAGCAGAGTGCCGGATAGGCAGGATGTGGGACGCGCCGCCGCGTCGGCAAGATGGCGCGGGAGAGCCTCTCCGGCCGGCCGGTGAGGCCCAGGTCGCGCAGCACGCGCTCGACGGAGATGCTCCCGTCCGGGCGGTGGCCCGTGAGCCAGGCCAGGATGCGCCGGGGACGAACGACGGGCTCCAGCAGGCGCCCGGTGGCCATGCCGTCGCGGAAGTCGAGCCGATTCGCGACAATGTTTTCCACCCCCAGGTGGTTGGCTAGCGGGCGGATGATGTGGTCCAGGGCGTGGCTGACCAGGACGACCGGGCCGGCCGCCTGCGCCTCGCGGAGTTTCTCCAACCCGCGGGACTTGAGCTGGGGCTTGAGGACGTACTCGAAGTACTCCTCGCCCAGCAGGTCGAGGCGGTCCTGGCTCACGCCGCGCAACATCGCGTAGAGCAGGCGGGTGGCGAAGCGGCGTCCCAGGAAGTACAGCAGGGGCCAGCAGACGGCCAGAAAGGCCATGCCGAAGCGGCGCGCCCAGCGCTCATTGAAGCGCTGCGTGTTCCAGGTGACGTAGGCCAGCACCCGCACGGCGCTCAGGCTGAGCAGGCTACCTTCGACACGCCAAAACGTCCCGATTTGGGCTGGTTCCGGCATCGCTTCTGATTGCTCTGGATGGTCTTCGGCCCGCCCCGGTGGGCCGGGTTCCGCTCCCTGGAGGCGGAAACTGGCAGCAACAAGAAGGTGAAGTTATCACTTACGTAAACAGGAAGCAATGCGCAGACGGCTTCCCGGCCCGCGGCCCGGCGCCGGAAATATCTCTTGGATTCCTGCCCCGGCTTCCTCACCGAGCCCATGGTGACTCTGGCCGAGAAGCTGGCGACGCTGACGCCGGGGGGAGAGGCTCACCAAACTGAGCCCATCCAGGGCGTGGGCGGCTTCATCACCCCGCCAAGGAACACTTCAAGCTGGCCTTCAGGGACGAGAGCTTCGCCGCGGTGAAGTAGCGCTCAGCCGGCGGGCTGCTGCATCTTCTGCGATAGTACGTCGAACGAACCGAAGCGCAGGCCCAGGCGCTGGCAGATCAGGTATTGCCGGTCGAAAGGGTTCGTGGTGCGAGCAATCTCCCACAGTCGGCCCAGCCCCATGCGTCCCCAGCACGCCCAGGAAAAAACCGGCAGCGGGTAGTCGGTGCCGAAGAGCAGGCGCTCGCTGAGTTCCGGATGCTGGCGCAGGCGCAGCAGCATGGCCATGCGGTTGGGCAGGGTGAGGGCGGAGATGTCGGCGAAAAAGTTCGGGTAGTGCTGCGCCAGTTCCAGGAACGTCCGGTAAAACTTCTCGTAGAAGGCCAGGCCGTAGCTGCATCCGTGGGCGGCGATGACGGTGACGCCCTCGTCGAGCGGCACTCGGAGTTTGTTGGGGTCGCCGGAGGACTGGTCCTGGCCGATGAGCGAGAACTCGTAGCCCACGTGGCTGAGCAGCGGCAGTCGCAGCCGGGCCAGGGCGCGGTAGAACGGGATGTAGCGCGAGTCGGCGGGATCGAACTGCTGAGCGTTGGGCAGCACCTTCACCAGTCGGGCGCCGGCGCGGACGCAGCGCTCGGCTTCCTCGATGGCGTCGGCGCGCTGCGGGTTGATGGAGACCCCGGCCCAGAACTGCTCCGGGTAGCGCCGGGCCACGTCCAGCACGTAATCGTTGCTCACCAGGAAGTCGGTGCGGTCTTTATCCAGCTTGCCGTCCGAGCCATAGACGCCGTCCATGGCCAGCAGCACCAGGCGGTTGATGTAGCTGGACTCGCTCAGGTCGCGCAGCAGGTCGTCCAGGTATTTTCGGTTGGCGCGCGGCGGGTCGCTGAGCGGCAGGCCGTGTTGCCAGGTGATCAGGCGGAAGAGCGGGCTGCGCAAAAGGCGCGGGGAAACGTAGCAGCCGTTCTCGCCCTCGGGCAGGCCCGCCAGGTGGACGTGGCAGTCGGTGAAGCGCTGCGGGGCTGCGGGCTGGGCGTTCTCCATCGTCTCCGCCGGGCCTAAGGAGCGTCGTAGAACTTCATTGCCAGAGTGCCGTGGGCGGCGGCGCCCCCGGCGCGCAGCGCGGCGGCCACCAGCACGGCTTCGGCGACCTCCTCGCGCGTGGCGCCCGCCTTCTTGGCGTTGCGGGTGTGCACCTCGATGCAGTAGACGCACTGCGTAGTGTGAGCCACGGCGACTGCAATCAGCTCGCGATACTTGCGGGAAATCTTCCCGTCCTCGCGCTGGGTGATGGAGTCCAGGTTCACCCAGGCCTGAAAATCCGCGGGTGCGGATTTCTTGAGCTCCTTCAGCAACTTCAGATCGTTCTCATCGTGATAGTGACTCACGGCCACCCCCCGCTTCCTCGCCGAACTAGAAACTCCTCCTTATACACGAGCGGTGGCTGGATGCGAAGCCGGCTCTGCGCCTTGACAGGCAGATTTTTCGGCGCGCATACTGCGGTTTTCCCGCCTTCGATCACTGTGTGGGGAGGTCAGCCATGGAAACCTATCAGCTCACCGTGAATGGCCGGAAGATGGAGGCGACGGCGGACCCGGGCACTCCGCTGCTCTGGGTGCTGCGCGAGCATTTGAAACTGACCGGCACCAAGTACGGCTGTGGCATCAGCGCCTGCGGGGCCTGCACCGTGCACCTGGGAGGAGTGGCGGTTCGCTCCTGCGGGGTGGCGGTGGCGCAGGTCGAGGGACGTCCCATCGTCACCATCGAAGCCATGGCGCAGGACCCAGTGGGACGCGTGGTGCAGCAGGCGTGGGTTGAGCACGACGTGGTGCAGTGCGGCTACTGCCAGAGCGGACAGATCATGACCGCGGTGGAGCTGCTCCGGAAGACTCCGCATCCCAGCGACGCCAACATCGAACAAGCCATGGGCGCAAACCTCTGCCGCTGCGGGACCTATGTCCGCATCCGCGAGGCGATCCGAAGCGCCGCGCAGCAGCTCAAGTAAAGGAGGCGCGCGATGAAAGCGGAAGCCAACTCTCGAGCAAGACATCGGTTGAGCCGGCGCACCTTCCTTTCCGTCTCCGCCACGGCGGCGGGCGGGCTCCTGGTTGCGCTCTACCTGGACCTCCCCATCGCCGGGCAGGCCCCGGGCGCCGGCGAAGGTGTGAAGTATCCGCCGGCGGCGTTCGTCGAGATCCGGCCGGACGGGAAGATCGTCATTCAGGTGAACCGGCTGGAGTTCGGGCAAGGGGTCGCCACGGCCCTGCCGCTCCTGCTGGCCGACGAGATGGACGCGGACTGGTCGCAGGTGGCGGCCGAACTGGCGCCCGCCGCCGACATCTATCGCGATCCTGTGCGCCGCATCCAGATGGTGGGCGGCTCCGGCTCCATCCGGACGTCCTTCCAGCAGTACCGGGAGCTGGGGGCGCGGACGCGCGCTATGCTGGTGGAAGCTGCGGCGAAGCAGTGGAAGGTCACGCCGGCTCAGTGCCGGACGGAGGCCAGCGCGGTCCATGGCCCGGGCGGGCAGTCGGCGAAATACGCCGAGCTAGCCGCGGCAGCGGCGAGCCTGCCGGTTCCCGCAGCGGTACAGCTCAAGAAGCCTTCGGAGTTCCGCCTGGTGGGGAAAGCGGCGCCGCGACTCGACAGCCGTCCCAAGTGCGATGGCTCGATGAAGTTCGGCCTGGACCTCGATTTGCCGGGGATGAAGGTGGCGGTGGTAGCGCGCTCGCCGGTCTTCGGCGGCAAGGTGAAGAGCTTCGACGACAAGGGCGCGCGCGCCGTGGAAGGCGTGCGGGATGTGTTCGAGATCCCGCGGGTGAAGGGCGGCAGCGCGGTGGCGGTGGTGGCAGACGGGTTCTGGCCGGCCACGCAGGGTCGCGAAAAGCTAAGGGTGGAGTGGGACCTCTCCGGCCTGGAGCGCGCCGACAGCTCCCAGTTGTGGATCAAGTACCGCGAGTTGGCGCGCACACCGGGCAACGTCGCCGCCGCGGTCGGTGACCCCAAGGCGATGGATGCCATTCCCGCCGCCCGGCGCTTCGTGGCCGAGTACGAGTTCCCTTACCTGCCGCACACACCCATGGAGCCGGAGAACACCACCGTCCGCTTCGACGGCGACCGGGCGGAAGTGTGGGCCGGCTCGCAGTTCCAGACCGTGGACCAGGCTGCGATTGCCGAAGTGCTGGGCCTGAAGCCGGCGCAGGTCACCTTTCATACGGAAATGACGGGAGGCGGTTTCGGGCGGCGCGCCGTGACCGACTCCCACGTGCAGCGCGAGGCGGCGGAGATCGCCAAGCGCATGCGCGGCACTCCGGTGAAGCTGATCTGGACGCGAGAGGATGACGTGCAGGGCGGCTACTACCGTCCCATGCACGCGCATCGCGCCGAGATCGGCATTGGCGCGAGCGGCATGCCGGTGGCCTGGCGGCACGTGATCGTAGGCCAGTCCTTGCTGGCGGGAACGCCCTTTGAAGGCGGCATCAAGAACGGCGTGGATGACACGGTGACCGAAGGCGTTGCCGACACTCACTACTCGGTCCCGAATCTCCACGTGTGGGCGCACCATCCCAAGGTGAATGTGCCGGTCCTGTGGTGGCGCTCGGTGGGCAACACGCACACCGCCTTCGTGATGGAAACGCTGATCGACGAGCTGGCCACGCGGGCGAAGATGGACCCCTTTGCCTACCGGCGCCGGCTGCTCAGCACAGACCCCAAGAACGCGGGCGCCAAGAAGGTGCGTGCTGCGCTCGACCTGCTGGAGGCTAAGAGCGCCGGCTGGCGAAGCAAGCTGCCCAAGGATCACGCGGTGGGCATCGCCAGCCACGAGTCGTTTGGCACGGGCGTGGCCTGCGCCGTGGAGGTCTCCATCGAGGAGGGGAAGCCGAGGATCCACCGCGCCACGCTGGCGGCGGATGTGGGGTTGGCCGTGAACCCGCTGAGCGTGGAGGGCCAGTTTCAGGGAGGGGTCGTCTTCGGGCTGTCACAACTGGTGCCCGGAGGAGCCGTCACGCTGAAGGATGGCCAGGTGGAACAGAGCAACTTCGACGGCTATGTTCCCCCTTACATGGGCGACGCACCGCTGGCAGTGGAGGTCCACATCGTCCCCAGCGAGGAGAAACCGACCGGAGTGGGTGAGCCGCCGGTGCCGGTGATTGCGCCGGCGGTGGTCAATGCGCTGGCCAGGCTGACAGGCAAGCGCTACCGCAGCTTGCCGCTGACCTCGCTCTGAGCGCCGCGCGCTGAGGAAACGCTCAGCCGGCGGCCACCGGCTCTTGGACAGTGATGGCCGGGATGGTGCTCACCTTGCTCGACAGGGAGCGCGCGATCAGGCAACCGCGCTCCGCTTTCTCCAGCAGCCGCTGGGCGCGCTCGCGGTCCTCCGGCCGCGCGAGGGTCAGTTCGGGATACAGGACGACCTCGCCAAAGCGGTAGCCGCCGCCCTCCACCTTCTCCAGCACGCCCTTGGAACCGACGCGCAGGCTCACCACCTCGAGCTTCGACATCTCCGCGATGGCGGCAAAAGTGGAGATGAAGCAGCTGGTCACCGCGCCGACCAGGAAATGCTCCGGCGCCCAGAAGCCGACCCGGCCCTGGAACTCCGGGGGCGCGCTGAACTCGATGACGTGGT
>CBRAFF010000065.1:0-7354 GCA_967755155.1 uncultured bacterium | reverse complement strand
GTGCCGGTCTCGGGCAAGAACCTGTTCCCCTCGAACATCGCCGGGCTGCCCACCTGGTTCACCATCCGGGCCAACAAGGACGGCTACATCGCGCGCAAGAAGGAGATCGACTTCCTGGTGGCCATGAATCCGGAGACGGCGCAGGAAGACGTGATGAGCCTGGCCCCCGGCGGCGCCGTGCTCTACGACGAGCCCTTGAACCTCTCCCGCCTGCGCTCGGACCTCATCTTCTACTCCGCGCCCTTCGACAAGCTCACGGCGGCGGTGTGCCCGGAAGCCAAGCTGCGCAAGCTGGTGAAGAACATGATCTACGTGGGCGTGATCGCCGACCTGCTGGGCATCGACATGGCGCAGGTGGAGAAGGCGGTGCGCAAGCAGTTCGCCAAGAAAGTGAAGGCGGCCGACCTGAACATGGGGGCGGTGAAAGCCGGCTTCGACTACGCCGCCTCCTCGCTGAAGAAGGCCGACCCGTTCGTGATCCAGCCCATGAACAAGACGGCGGGCAAGATCATCATCGAGGGCAACGCCGCCGGCGCCCTGGGCTGCATGTTCGCGGGCGTGACCGTGGTGACCTGGTATCCCATCACCCCCTCCTCCTCGCTGGTGGAGACGCTGATCGACTACATGAAGAAGTACCGCATCGGTCCCGACGGCAAGGCCACCTACGCCATCGTGCAGGCCGAGGACGAGCTGGCGGCCATCGGCATGGTGCTGGGCGCGGGCTGGGCGGGGGCGCGTTCCATGACCTCCACCTCCGGGCCGGGCGTCTCGCTGATGTCGGAATTCGCCGGCCTGGGCTACTACGCCGAACTCCCCGGCGTGATCTTCGACATCCAGCGCGTCGGCCCCTCCACCGGGCTGCCCACTCGCACCATGCAGGGCGACATCCTCTCCACCGCCCTGCTCTCCCACGGCGACACCAAGCACATCCTGTTGCTGCCCTGCTCGGTGGAAGAGGTCTTCACCATGGCCGGCGAGGCCTTCGACCTGACGGAAAAGTTCCAGACCCCGGTCTTCGTCATGTCCGACCTCGACCTGGGCATGAACAACTGGATGAGCGACCCCTTCCCCTATCCCGAGAAGCCCATCGCCCGGGGCAAGGTCCTGAGCAAAGAAGACCTGGACAAGCTGGGCGGCTTCGCGCGCTACAAAGACGTGGACGGCGACGGCATCGGCTACCGCACCCTGCCCGGCACCGACCATCCCCTGGCCGCCTACTTCACCCGCGGCAGCGGGCACAACGACAAGGCGCAGTACAGCGAGCGCCCGGATGACTACCAGAACAACATGGACCGCCTGGCCAAGAAGTTCGACACCGCGCGCACCTTCGTTCCCCAGCCCGAGCTGGCGGGGGAAGGGAAGTCCAAGGTGGGCATCATCGCCTACGGCACCACGCATTGGGCCATCGTCGAGAGCCGCGACCAGATGCGCCAGGAGCAGAAGCTGGAGACCGACTACCTGCGCCTGCGCGCCTATCCCTTTCCCAAGGCGGTCGCCGAGTTCATCGAGCGGCACGAGCGCGTCTACGTGGTGGAACAGAACCGCGACGCCCAGATGTTCGACCTGCTGCGCCTGGACCTGACCCCGGCGCACATCAGCAAGATGCGCAGCGTGCGCCACTACAACGGGCTGCCCATCGACGCCCGCACCGTCACCGACGAAATCATTTCGCAGGAGAGCCGATAACCATGGCCAGCACATCCAGCACCCCGCCGCAACCCCCGGCCCAACCCCAACCACAGCCGAAGACCAACCGCATCGGCCTGAGCGTGGTGGAGTACAAAGGCAGCAAGAGCACGCTGTGCGCCGGCTGCGGCCACAACGCCATCTCCGAGCGCATCATCGACGCCATGTATGAGATGGGCGTCCCGCCGGAGCGGGTGGCCAAGTTCAGCGGCATCGGCTGCTCCTCCAAGAGCCCGGCGTACTTCATGAGCCGCTCCCACAGCTTCAACGCGGTGCACGGGCGCATGCCGGCGGTGGCCAGCGGGGCGCTGTTCGCCAATCGCACCCTGGTCGGCATCGGCGTGAGCGGCGACGGCGACACCGCCTCCATCGGGATGGGACAGTTCGTCCACCTCATGCGCCGCAACCTGCCCCTCATCTACATCATCGAGGACAACGGCGTGTACGGCCTGACCAAGGGCCAGTTCTCCGCCACGGCGGACATCGGCTCCAAGCTCAAAACGGGCGTGGTCAACGAATTGCCCGCCATCGACACCTGCGCCATGGCCATCGAGCTGGGCGCCACGTTTGTGGGCCGCTCCTTCTCCGGCGACAAGAAGCAGCTCCTCTCCATGCTCAAGGCCGCCATCTCCCACCGCGGCACGGTGATGCTCGACGTCATCTCGCCCTGCGTCACCTTCAACGACCACGAGGGTTCCACCAAGTCCTTCAAGTACGTGAAGGAGCACGACGAGCCCATCCAGGACATCAGCTTCGTGCCCTTCTTCGAAGACATCAGCGTGGACTACGATCCGGGCACCACGGTCAACGTCACCATGCACGACGGCTCCCAGCTGCGCCTGCGCAAGCTGAGCGAGGACTACGACCCCACCGACCGCATCGGCGCCATCAAGACCGTGCTCGAGGCCCACGACAAGGGCGAGGTCATCACCGGCGTGTTCTACGTGGACACCAAGAAGCCCAACTTCTATGACCTGCTGCACATGACCGAAGAGCCCCTGGCCACGTTGCCGCAAGAGGTGACGCGGCCGCCCAGGCAGGCGCTGGATGAGGTCATGGAATCGCTGCGCTGACCGCCGCCGGGACTTTGCTTTTGCCCCCGGCCCCCGGCGACGGTAGAATCTCTTTTTGGCTTCCATGGCTTCCATGAGCACTCTCGGGCCGCTCTTCCGTCCTTTCGAACGCCTGGTCACCATCACGGTGCGGGGCAAGCCCTGCGAGGTCCCGGAAGGCAACATGCTCCTGCGCGGCTTCCAGTACCTGGCCCCGGAGAACGTGGCCTACGGGCGCTTCTGCTGGAACGAGGAGTGCCAGTACTGCCGCGTCACCTACGACCTGGGCGAAGGCACGCCCAGCCGCGTGGCGCTCTCCTGCAAGCTGATGATCCAGGCGGGCATGCGCGTGACCGAGGTGGCGCAGGAGATCAAGTACTGCCTGCGCGGCCTGCAGCTGGAAGAAGAGAAAAAGTAGAAAACGCATGCGCAGCCCTGCGCCTCTGCGGTATCATTCGCGCTTTCCCGACGCGAGGTGCGCCATGAAGAACCGCATGCCAATTCAGACAGCCCCCTGGTTTCTGCTGCTCGCTGTGCTCTTGCTGTTGAGCGCGGCCAGTCCGTCGGCCCGGGCCCAGGACGAGCCCACCATCGTCAAGGATTCGGTTCAAGTCAAGACCAACGCCTATGCGGATGGTCCCACTGGCCGTGTGGGCCAACTCCCGTCCTGGACACCCAGAATCACTTTTCGGGTCAATGAACCCATCCCCAGCGGGAGCCGCATATGGGTGGAGTTTTCCTACCCCGGCAAGAAAGGTTGGCTAACGGGCGACTGCTCCTCTGGGTCCGAATTCTCCGGTTCCACTCCCTGGAACTGCCCCGCCGAAAACGACTTTGGGAAAGAGAAGAGCACACGCTTCCTTGGGATGATGGATTTCGTGATTCACATCAGCAACGAACTGCTGGGGACAAACCGAGTGCTGTTCCAAGGCAAGGCGAAGGTGGGCAAGACGCCCCTGGTAAACCCGAAGAGCCCGACTTTTTTTCAATACTACGTGGATGAGGATTGGAGAGTGCCCATCGGCTACCTGCGGCGCGACCGCAACGACCGCACGCTGAACATCGAAATGTGGTTTCGCGGCAGTCCGGGGGAGGTGAGCCCGCACTTGTTTTCTGGCGGCAAGGAGGTAGCCAAGGGGATCAACTGCGGAGGGGCTGGCTTCGACCCCGCGGAGTATCAATGGTGGCATGTGAACTGTGAGTTTTTCGCGGGCGATGACGAGGTGAAAGAGCTGAGTCCTGGCGAGTACGAGATCAAAGTGCTGCAGCAAGGCCGCCTGACGCGGGCGGCGAAGTTCACCGTCGCTGCCGACGGAAGCTACGACAACGGCATCGCCTCCGCCAACAAGCTGGGCAGCAACAAAGTGATTGTGCCCTTCAAGATCCTGGTGGACCATGTTCCCTGGAACAAGCTGGCGTGGAAGACGGAAGCCTTCTACGGCAATCCCCTCACCGGCTTCACCGCGCCGCCGTAACCCGCCCGTTGATTTGGCGGAGGGACGAGACTAGCGGCGAGAGCTGCCCGAAGTCGCTCCCAGTCTGCGCAGGCGGTCGCGGGCCTGCGTGGCCTCCGGCGAGCGCGGGTAGCGGGCCACCAGGTTCTGCAGCTCCTTGACCGCCGCATCCTTCTGGCCCAGCTCCACCAGGGCATAGCCCTTCTTCAACTGCGCGGCGGCGGCCTTGTTGTTTCCCGGATACTGCTCCAGCACCTTGTCGTACTCCCGCACCGCCTGCTCGAAGTTGTCCTGCCGGTAGGCGATCTCGCCCAGGTAGAACTGGGCGTTGCCTGCCTTGTCGGTGCCCGAGTAGAACCTCAGGTAATCCATGAACTCCTGGCTGGAAAGCGGGTAGCGGGCGGCGGTAAAGTCGCGCAGCGCGTTGTTGTAAAGGACGTCGGGCGGCGGCGCCTGGCCCGGAGGAGGCCCGCTCGCGGCGCCCAGGTTCTCGCGCGCGGCGTTCATGTCGTCGAGCTGCTGGCTGATCTTCGCCAGGCGCGACTTCATCTCGTCGAGCGAGTCGTGCAGCGCCTGCACCTGGCCGGAGAGGTCCTCCACCTTGGAAGCCGCATCGGCGTTCTGCTCGCTCAGGCGTTTCTCCAGGCTGCTGACCGCGGTGCTCATGCGGTTCACGTTGTCGGTCGACTGCTCCACCAGGTCCCGCATCACGCCCATGCGCTCGTCGAAGGACTGGCGCATCTGCGTCATCTGGTCCTGCAGCGCCCGCACCTGGGTCTGGAGCTGGATGATTTCCTTGCTGACGCCCTCCGCGAGCGGAGCGGCGGCCAGCGCGACTAGGGCAACGACTGCGAAAAGAAGGTTTCGTATTCTCATGGCGTAAGTATTTGGATGCCAGACTGCGCGTCCGCGGTTGGTGGGACCCGGGGCGCGATGGAAAAGAATCGGGCGGCCCGCCTGCGCCGGCCGCCCGCTCCTGCTACCTCTGATACACGAAGTGCCCGCGCCGGTTCTGCTGCCAGCACTGCTCGTTGGATTCGGTGCAGAACGGCTTCTCCTTGCCGTAGCTCTTGATCTGGATGCGGCTGGCGCTGACTCCGGCCTTGACCAGCGCTTCCTTGGCCGCGTTGGCCCGGTTGTCGCCCAGCGCCAGGTTGTACTCGGTGGAGCCGCGCTCGTCGCAGTGTCCCTCGATCAGGAAGCGGATGTTGGGATGCTGTGCCAGGAAGGTGGCGTTGGCCGCGATCTGCTCGGCCGCGTCCGGCCGGATGTCGTACCGGTCGTAGTCGAAGAACACGTCTTTGACGCTCTGCGCGAACATCTCCTCTTCGCCCGGGATGGCGCCGGGTCCCGCCGATGCCGCGGTCACCGTGACCCGCGCCGTGGCCTCCTGCGTCCCGCCCGCTCCCCGGGCGATGAGGCGATAGGTGGTCGAGCCACTCGGCGTCACGCTGCGCGAGCCGTTGGCTTCTACCGAGCCCATGCCCTCCAGGGTGATGTCGGTGGCATTCTCCGTGCGCCAGGTCAGGGTGGTGGACTGCCCGGCATCGATGACGTTGGGATTGGCCGAAAGCGACGCCGTGGGCGCCGGCGGAGGCGGAGGCGGCGGGGGCGGCGCCGGGGCTTCCTTCTTCTTGCACGCGCCCAGCGTCAGGATGACGGCCAGCGCCAGAGCCAGCGTGGTCCACTTCTTGGTTCTCGCCATCAAGGGAGTCCTCCTTGCGATGAGTTCGGGTTCTTCCCGCAAACTTCGATGATACTGCTGGGGATGGAAAAGAGGAACAGAAACCGGCCGTTTTCTCGCGTCATTTCCAGCTCCAGTTGGGCTGCGTGTTGGAGCCCGAGGCGGTCAGCGCACGCTGCTGGCTGCCGTCCGCCAGCATGCTCCAGATCTGCTGTCTGCCCCGGCGGCTGGACTGGAAGACGATGTGCCGCCCGTCCGGCGACCAGGAGGGATAGTCGTTGTTCCCGGCGCGCGTGAGCTGCACCCACTGCTTGGTGGCGATGTCCATCAGGTAGATGTCCTGCCCGCCGGGCGCGCCCGGGCCGTACTTGCGGTTCCAGGCGAAGGTGAGGAACTGGCCGTTGGGCGACCAGGAGGGCGAAACCGCGTAGCCGCCATCGGTGAGCCGCTGCACGTTAGCGCCGTCCGCGTCCATGATGTAGATCTGCGGCAGCCCGCTGCGTCCGCTGACGAATGCGATCTGCGCCCCGCTCTTCGGGTTCCACGCCGGGGACACGTCCGGGCCCTTGAACGCGGTCAGGCGCTTGGGGCCGGAGCCGGAGGCTTCGGCCACGAAGATCTCCGGGTCGCCGCGCATGGAGGAGGAAAACGCCAGCTTGGTCCCGTCCGGCGACCAGGCGGGCGAGGCGTTGGTCCCGCCGTAGCGCGGGAAGCTCACCAGCCGGCCCAGTTCCATGGAGTACATGGCCAGTTCCACGCCGCTCCCGGCGAACGAGGTGAAGGCCACGCGGCTGCCGTCGGGCGAGACGCGGGGCGAAAGCGCGATGGAACCCGAGCGCGTGAGCTGCCGCTGGCCCTCGCCGTCGTAGTCCATCACCCAGACTTCCTTGTGGCCGGAGCGGTTGCTGATGAAGAAGATGCGGCTCTCGGCGATGCCGGGCAAGCCGCCGCCCAGGCGGAAGATGATCTCGTTGGCGAAGCGATGGGCGATGCGCCGCGCGTTCTCCGTCGTCGCCGCCTCGCTGTACTGCTTGGCCAGCACTTGCGGCGAGGCGTCGTTCTTCACGTCGTACAGCCAGCCCTTCACCACCAGCTGGTCCTGGCTCACCCCCAGGTTGCCGAAGGCCAGCATGCCGGCGTTGGGCGGCGGATTGCGCCAGGCGCTCAGCACCACGTCCGTCGGGCGCGCCGGCTGCGAGAGCGGATAAAAGCTCTTGGAGACCATGTCGAAGATGCCGGCGTTCTCCAGGTCGTTCCACAAGGTGTCGTTGAAGACTTTGCGCAGGGTGTCGCTTTGCGGAGTGCGGCCCAGGGCGAGCTGGAACTCCGCCGCCGCCAGCCGCACCTTTTCCTGTCCCAGGCCCGTGCCGGTGCGGATCCAGTCTTCCTGCGGGGCGGCGGTCGCCGCCGTCACAATCAGCAGCGCGAGTGCCAGGAATCGTTTCACCATGTCTTCTCTGTGTACCTCTGTGCCTCTG
>CBRAFF010000064.1:0-7392 GCA_967755155.1 uncultured bacterium | reverse complement strand
GGCCGCGGGATATCCGGCGCTGCGGGTGAATGTCCGCGCCGGGCTGAGGTTTCGGGTGGGAGGAGACTAGGCTCAGCGCCGCAGGGCGCGCCCACGGCGCTCGGCGGCCCCGTTCCCGCCGTTCGGGCCCGTGGTGGCCAGGGCCGAGTTTCGCGTGGCCTCGTACTTTTCGCGCGCGGCCATCAGCTTCGAGACGTCCTCGCCGCTGAGCAGTTGCTGGCGTCCCAACTGGTGCACCACCAGCGCGATGCGCGCGAAGTGTTCCACCGTCTCCATGTTCATGTAGGCGTGCGTGAGATTTTCACCGTAGGTGACCACGCCGTGGTTGGCCATGAGGATGGCGTCGTGGCGCGGGATCAACGGCTCGAGCGCGTCCGAGAGCTCCTTGGTCCCCGGGCAGCCGTAGCGCGCCAGCGGGATGGAGCCCAGGGTGATGACCACCTCGGAGCACAGCGCCTGGTCGAGCGCCAGCCCGGCCGCGGCGTATCCGGTGGCGGTCGGCGGATGCGCGTGCACCACGGCGTTCACGTCCGGCCGCAGCTGGTAGATGAGCAGGTGCATCGCGATCTCGCTGGAGACGTTGCGCCGGCCGGAGAGCTTGCGTCCCGCCATGTCCACCACCACCAGGTCCGCGGGCCGCATGGCTCGCTTCGACATGGAGGTGGGCGTGGCCAGCACGCGGTTGGGCCCCAGGCGGACCGAGAGGTTGCCGTCGGTGGCCGCCACGTAGCCCAGCTCGTGGACCATCTTGCCGAAGCGGACAATCTCGGCGCGGTATTGGCGTTCGCTACTCATGGCACTGCGGCAGGTGTCCGGCTATGCTACCCCAGCCCGATGAGGCAGGCAAACCGATTCGGCGGCCTTCCGCGGGCCGCCTCGCACCTATAATCCGCACGTGCTGGTCTCCGATTTCGACTACGCGCTGCCCCCGGAGCTGATCGCGCAGGAGGCACTCGCCGACCGCGCTGCCTCGCGCCTGCTGCACCTGGAGCGGGCTTCGGGCGCCTGGCAGGACTGCGGCTTCCGCGAGCTTCCCGAGCTGCTGCGCCCGGACGATCTCGTGGTGCTGAACAACACCCGCGTCTTCCCGGCGCGGCTCTACGGACACCGCTCCGGGGCGCGTGCCCAGCCCCTTAGCCCGCGCAATCCCGCCGCCAAGGAATTCCTGAAGGGACAGGTTGAAATCCTGCTTACGCGGCAGAGCGGGGAGCACGAGTGGCAGGCGCTGGTGCGTCCCGGGCGCAAGATCGGCGTGGGCGAGCGGCTGCACTTTGGCGACGTGGGCGAACTCGAAGCGGAAGTCATCGCCCGCGGCGACTTCGGCGAGCGCACGCTGCGCTTCGCACCGGTGGAAGATTTCTTCGCCGCGGTCGAGCGCCTGGGGCACGTCCCGCTGCCGCCCTACATCGCGCGCCCCGACGCTCCCGCCGACCGCGAGCGCTACCAGACGGTGTACGCCCGCGAGCGCGGTTCCGTCGCTGCGCCCACAGCCGGGCTGCACTTCACGCCCGAGGTCTTCGACCGCTTGCGCGCCCGCGGCATCGAGACCGCAGAGGTCACGCTGCACGTTGGCCTGGGAACATTCCAACCCGTGCACGCCGAGCGCGTGGAAGACCACAAGATGCACGGCGAGCCCTACAGCATCTCCGCAGCGGCGGCCGAGCAAATCAACCGCGCCCGCGCCGCTGGCACGCGCGTGGTCGCCGTCGGCACCACCACCGTGCGCACGCTCGAGCACGCCGCGCTCGAGAATCCCGAGGGCCGCATCCAGCCGGGGAGCAGGGAGGCCGACCTCTTCATCTATCCCGGCTTCGCCTTCCGCGTGGTGGGCGCGCTCGTCACCAACTTCCACCTGCCGCAATCCACGCTGCTCATGCTGGTGGCCGCCTTCGCCGACCGCGAGCGGTTGCTGGCGGCGTATCGGTACGCGGTGGAAGAGAGGTACAGGTTTTATTCGTATGGGGACTGCATGCTGGCGGATTGAGTCATTGAGTCATTGGATTTCAAATCGCCCGATGGCCCGATGACCCGATCGCTCGCGCCACCTGAGCGCCCTGCTGCTAAACTTCTCTTCCTTGACCACGAAAGCTCACAACGGAAGCAAGGGCCGCGTCTTCCTGATTGACGCGATGTCGTTCATCTTCCGCGCCTATCACGCCATGTCGCGCGGCCGGCCCATGTCCACCAAGAAGGGCGTGCCCACGGCGGCCACCTACGTCTTCGTCAACATGCTGAACAAGCTGCGCGACGATTTCGCGCCCGAATACCTGGCCGCCGCCTTCGACCTCGCCGGGCCCACGTTCCGCGACACCCAGGCCGCCGCCGTCACCTCGGTGCGCAAGTGGGACGCCAAGACGCAGGCGTTCCAGGAAGTGGCCTACGCCGGCTACAAGGCCAATCGCGCCGAGATGCCACAGGACCTGGCGCAGCAGTTGCCCTACATCCGGCGCGCGCTCGAGGCCTTCCGCATCCCCATCCTGGAGTACAAGGGCTTCGAAGCCGACGACGTGCTGGGCACGCTCGCGCGCAAGGCGGCGCAGCAATCGCATCCCGTCTACGTGGTCTCGAGCGACAAGGACATGCTGCAACTGGTGGACGAGATGGTCTGGGTGCTGAATCCTCCCAAGGACAACCTGCTGGCCGACGCGGCGAAGGTCGAGGAGATCCTGGGCGTGCGTCCCGAGCAGGTGGTGGACGTGATGGCGCTGCGCGGCGACTCCATCGACAACATCCCCGGCGCGCCCGGCATCGGCGACAAGGGCTCGGTCGAGCTCATCAAGCGATTTGGCACGGTGGAGAACGCGCTCGACCACGCCGCCGAGGTGGAGAAGAAGAGCTACCGCGAATCGCTGCTGCAGAACCGCGACACGGTGATGTTCAGCAAGGAGATGGTCACCATCGACCGCAACGTCCCGGTGGAGCTCGACCTGGACGCCATGGTGGCGCGCGCGCCCGACGTCGAGGCCTGCCGCGCCCTCTTCACCGAGCTCGAGTTCACCACCCTGCTCAAGGACTTCGCTCCCGGCGCGGGCGCGGAGCTGGGCACGACCGACTACCGCGAGGCCGCGACGGCGAAGGACGTGGAGCAAACACTCAAGGCGTTACCCAAGGACGGTGCGCTCGCCCTCGCCCTGGAGGGCGTGGCGAAAACTGTCAAGAAAAAGGAGAGGGAAGACGAGGACGAGGAAGAAGCCGGTGAGCTGCCGCTGGCGCCGGTCGAGGAGCCCGTGGCCGCGCGCCGGCTCGCCCTCTCCGCCGGCTCCGGCTCGGCGCTCACGCTGGCGCTCGACGATGGTCCCGCCGCCAAGGCGCTGGCGCGCGCGCTTGCCGACCCCAAACTCCCCAAGGCCGTGCATGACTCGAAGTCCGCTGGGCGCGCCCTCGAAACGCAGGGCATCGAACTGGCCGGCGTGCGCGACGAGCCCATGCTCTTCTCCTATCTGCTGAATCCCACCTACGCCAATCACGGGCTGGCGGAATCCGCGCTGCGGCACGCGCAGTTGCAGCTCTCGGGCTCGGTCGCCGAAGCCGCCGACGTCACCGGTCGCCTCGCTCGCCAGCTGCGCGCCGAGGTGGAAGAGGCCGGGCTGATGAAGGTCTATGACCAGATCGACCTGCCGCTCGTCCCGGTGCTACGGCGGATGGAAGATGCCGGCGTCAAGATCGACAGCAAAGCTCTGGGGAAGTTCTCACAGCACCTGGAGGCAGAGATCAAGGTCAAGGCCGCGAAGATCCACCAGCTCGCGGGCCAGGAGTTCAACATCAACTCGCCCAAGCAACTGGGCGACGTGCTGTTCAACCAGATGAACCTGCCCAAGCCGGTGAAGTACGGCAAGGGCAAGACCATCTCCACTGCGGTGGACGTGCTGGAGGAGCTGGCTGCGGAGCACGAAGTGGTGCGGCTGGTGCTCGACTTCCGCCAGCTCTCGAAGCTCAAGTCCACCTACGTGGACGCGCTGCCCGCGCTGGTCAGCCCGCGCACCGGGCGCCTGCACACCACGTTTCTTCAAACGGCAACTGCTACCGGACGCCTCTCCTCCGTCAATCCCAACCTGCAGAACATCCCGGTGCGGACGGAGTTGGGACGCGAGATCCGCGCGGCGTTCATCGCCGAGCCGGGCTCGCTGCTGCTGGCGGCGGACTACTCGCAGATCGAGCTGCGCCTGCTGGCGCATTTCTCCGAAGACGCGCTGCTGGTGGAAGCCTTCCGCCGCGGCGACGACATCCACACCCTCACCGCCGCCCAGGTCTTCGGCGTGCCGCCCTTGATGATCGACGAGGAGCACCGCCGCCGCGCCAAGGCAGTGAACTTCGGCATCGTCTACGGGCTCTCGCCCTTCGGGCTGTCGCAGCAACTGGGCATCGAGACCCGCGAGGCCAAGCACTTCATCGACGCCTACTTCCAGAAGTATAAATCCGTGCGCACCTTCATCGACCGCACGCTCGAAGAGTGCCGCCGCGAAGGCAAAGTGCGTACGCTCTTCGGGCGCACCCGGCCCATCCCCGACATCGGCAGCAAGAACGCGAACCAGCGCGGCTTCGCCGAGCGCACCGCGGTGAACACGCCGCTGCAGGGCACGGCCGCCGACCTCATCAAGCTGGCCATGATCCAGATCGACGCGGAGCTCGCCGCGCGCAAGCTGAAGTCGCGCATGACCCTGCAGGTGCACGACGAGCTGGTCTTCGAAGCGCCGGAAAAGGAAGTCGACGCGCTGCGCGCGCTGGTCACGGAGAAGATGCAGAACGTCTGCGAGCTGAAGGTGCCGCTGACGGTGGAAGTGGGCGTGGGGCCGAACTGGCGGGATTTGGACTAGATTCCGTTGGCCACGGATTCACGCGGATGAGCACGGATCAGAACAAACTTGAGGCCAGTGGGTGGAGCAGGCCTTCAGGCCTGCAATGAGGTACTTGGGTGGAGCAGGCCTTTAGGCCTGCAATTGAGGGCTGTAGGCAGGGGGCTTTAGCCCCTGAGGGAACAGCGTACCTCAGCGGCTAAAGCCGTGTTCACTGGGGAGCTTTTTCTGCAGGGCTAAAGCCCTGCTCCACCCAAAAACAAGCTAGTCCTGCTCCACCCAAACACCGAGGTCCTCCGCCGTCACCCAAACAGGTTGGGCAGCACCTCTCCCGACGGCCCCAGGAAAACCTCATCGAACGACGCCGCGTTGGCCGGCTCTTCCGGGCCGACGTAGAACGTCCGCACGCGGCCGCCCTGCCGGCGGGCGAAGCGGACGAAGCTGGCCGCCGGTTCCACCACTCCCGAGGTTCCGACGCCAAGGAACATGGTCGAGCGTTCGAGTTCGGCGAAGATGCGGTCGAGCTCGAAGGGCGTCTCCCCGAACCAGCAGATGTGCGGGCGGATGCGTCCGCCACAGGGGCAGCAGGGGATCTCGGCTTCGCCCTCGAGCGTCCATTCGTCGTCGAAGGGCGGGCGGCCGCACTCGCGCTCGCAGCGGCTCTGGAAGAGTTTGCCGTGCATGTGCACCAGGCGCGCGGAGCCTGCCTGCTCGTGCAGCCGGTCGACATTCTGGGTGCACAGGAAGAAACGCTCGCCCAGCGCGCGCTCGAGCGCGACCAGCGCCTGGTGTCCGGGATTGGGTTGGACGCTGCGGTGCTTGCGCCGCCGCTCAGAGTAGAAGGTCCACACCATGCGTGCATCGCGCGCCCAGGCGATGGGCGAGGCCACGTCCTCCACGCGATTCCCGCGCCACAGGCCGTTCGAGCCGCGGAAGGTGGGCAGGCCGCTCTCCGCGCTGATGCCCGCGCCGGTCAGGACGAACACGCGGTCATTGGGGCCTATTTGAATCATCGGGGAAGGCAACTAGATCTTTACGTCCTTGAACGGTTCGGCAGCGATCTGGAACTCGTCTTCATAGACGATATAGCCCGGGCGCCCAGTCTTGATCATGCGCGTGGACACATTGTGGTTTTCAAGGATGGCGACAATCTCTCTCAGCTTCGATACGTGCTCCTTGGCGGAGGACTTGAACCACGAAATTGCGCGGTTCTGTTTTCGGTAGTGTGGCGGCTTTGCGGTCGTGAGCCTGTCGGGCTTCTCTAGGTGTTCGTTGAACCACTCCAAGGTCTCTCGCAAGAGAGTTTCCTCGTATTCAAAGAGCTTCCCTTCGTTTCTCAGTCTGAACGCTGCTTGAAAGACTCCAAGCTCGTGTGCCGAGTCCTCATCAATGTCGCCAGTCACAAAACGGATAAACTGCATCTGTCTTAGCCAGGGTTGGTATCAGTTTTCCCTACGCTCCCAGCGCCTTCTGAATGGCCGTCGCGATGGCCTCGGCGTGCTGGCGCATATCGGCCTCCGATTCCGCCTCCACCATCACCCGCGCCAGGGGCTCGGTGCCGGAGTAGCGGACGACCACGCGTCCGTTGCCGTCCAGCAGCCGCTCGGCTTCGCCGATGGCCCGCGCGATCTCCGGAATCTCCTCCAGCGGGCGCTTCTCGCGCACGCGCACGTTCTTGATGGTCTGGGGGAAGACCTTGAGGTCGGCGGTGAGCTCGGCCAGCGGCTTGCCGGAGCGCGCCATCACGTCGAGCACGCGCAGGGCGGTAAGCAGGCCGTCGCCGGTGGTGGCTTGGTCGGCGAAGATGATGTGGCCGGACTGCTCGCCACCCAGCTTCGCACCACACTTCAGCATCTCCTCCAGCACGTACTTATCGCCCACCGGGGCACGCAGGATGCGGATGCCGCTGCGCTGGAGCGCCGCCTCCAGCCCCATGTTGGACATGGTGGTGGCCACCACGGTGTCGCCGGCGAGCGTGCCGCGCGCTTTCATGTCCCGCGCCGTCAGCAAAAGCACGGCATCGCCGTTCACCACGTTGCCTTGCGCGTCCGCGAACAGGGCGCGGTCGGCGTCGCCGTCGAAGGTGATCCCCAGGCCGGCTTTTTTCTCCAGCACGGCGCGCGCCACCACCTCGGGATGCAGCGCGCCGCAGTTGTCGTTGATGTTCTGGCCGTCGGGCAGCGTGAACAGGAACTCGGCGTTCAATCCCAGGGCGCGGAAGAGCGGCGGGGCCACGGTGCAGGCGGCGCCGTTGGCGCAGTCCACCACGATGCGCAGGCTCTCCACCTTGGGAGGCGCGATGCCGGCCACCAGCCAGTCATCGTAGGCGCGCCGCAACTCCTCGGAGCCGGGCAGCGTCACCACGGCCGGCGGAGGAGGATCGGCGGCGGCCTTGGTCTTTTCCAGGAGCTGAAAGATCTCGCGCTCGATCTCCAGTTCCAGCGCGTCGGGCAGCTTGTAGCCGTCGCCGCCGAAAACTTTGATGCCGTTGTCGGTCCAGGGATTGTGGGAGGCCGAGACCACCACGCCGGCGGAAAGTTTGCGGCTGCGCGCGAGGTAGGCGACCGCGGGCGTGGTGACCACACCGGCGCTTTCCACC
>CBRAFF010000063.1:0-7399 GCA_967755155.1 uncultured bacterium | reverse complement strand
ACACGCCGGAGCACCTGGGGCAGATGATCGTGTACGCGCGGGAGTGTGGCGTGGTACCGCCCTGGACGGCGGCGCGCCAGGCGCGTCAGAAGCAGCAGGAACAGCAGGCTCCGAAGAAGTCCGAGCCCTAGGCGGGTGCGGGCGCTGCGGCCGGCGGCGCGGGCGGAGCCACAATCGCGCCCAGCCGCGCATAGCGCGAGCCGAAGAAGTGCAGGGTGTACCACTGGAAGAACACCACCGAGGGTACCGAGACCATCGCCATCAGCCAGAACAGGCAGAACAAGAGCACCGCGCCCACCAGCACCCCCAGCACGATAGTGAGCGGGTTCCAGGTGAGTCCCAAGGGCGGGATGAGCAGCGCTGCAATCACGCCCAGAATGAACAGCGGGATAGCCACGATAATCAGCGCCAGCACGCCCAGGATGCCGAAGATGATGCCGCTGCATATGGCCAGCACGATCTTCATGCCGATGTATCCGGCGTAGGGACCCTTCTCCGACTGGAGCATGGGAAGCAGCCGGCGCCAGGCGTCCATGGCGCTGAGCTCCTCCAGCGCCATCAGCGGGACCACGAAGTCCTTGGTGAACACGCCCACCAGCGCCCCCGCGATCACCAGCGCGGCGGTCACAAAGAACATCAGGAGCCCTCCCAGCAGCAGCGCGCCCCAGTGTTCGCCGGCGTTTTTGAACATCCCGGTGCGCCAGGCGTAGAACAGGGGCAGGCCCACGACCATCCCCAGCAGCGTGAGCATCAATGCGGTCAAACCGAGCTGGAACACGAAGAAGCGTCCGCCGCGGCCCTGCCAGCGCCGCCAGCCTTCGCGAATGTGCACCCGCTCCCGCAGGACGGAATCGAGCAGGATGAAGCGGAAGACGCTGGAGATGTAGACGAGGATGACCATGAGCAACAATCCCAGCACCACGCCCGCCGCGAGCAGGGGCAGGTAGAGCTGCCAGTCGCCCCAGGGCGGGGCCGCCAGGAAAAAGAACTCGTCGGCCTTGCCGGAGCCTTTGGGGCCGTTCCAGTCGCCGAGGTTGCCCCAGTTGCCTCCGCTGCCCATCTCGCCCGCCAGCAGCCCGGTGAGCGCCAGGCGCCACCAGTGGGAAAAGCGGAAGGGCAGGAAGAGTTGCTGTTTGGTGCGTTCGAAGGCGGGAGTGATGGCCTGGATGGCGGTGACGGGCCCGAGGGTGGGAGCGGCAGCCATGCGAAACCCTTGGGAGCGGGGATTCGAGGGAACGGTAGCGCCGCGCCGCGGTCCCGTCAATTGATTTCTTTTCCGCGCGCGGCTGTATAATCCCGTCTTTCCGAATGAGCACGGCGGCAGTGGTGCGGCCGTATCCGGTCAACGCGCAGTACTAGCCGGGCGCGCGCGGCGCGCCTGTTTCTGCAAAGGCTCGATGGCGCAGATCTTTCACCGAAGCACTAACACCATCTCCCGGCTCAGCATCTACGGGGCCGTGTTCGTGCTGGCGGGACTGGCCTGGACCGCCGCCGAGGTGCAGCGCTCTCCCTACTTGACCACCCAGGGCGTGGCCCCGGAGCAGCCCGTCCCCTTCAGCCATCAGCACCACGTCGCCGGCGTCGGCATCGATTGCCGCTACTGCCACACTTCGGTCGAGACCTCCGCCTTCGCCGGCCTGCCCCCCACCAAGACCTGCATGGGCTGCCACTCGCAGATCTGGAACGACAGTCCCATGCTGGAGCCGGTGCGCGCCAGCTTCCGTGACGACCGCTCGCTGCGCTGGACCCGGGTGCACGACCTGCCCGACTTCGCCTACTTCAACCACAGTATCCACGTGTCGAAGGGCGTGGGCTGCTCCACCTGCCACGGGCCCGTGGACCAGATGCCGCTCATGTATCAGGCGCAGTCGCTGCAGATGGAGTGGTGCCTCGCCTGCCATCGCGCGCCGGAAAAGTTCCTGCGTCCGCAGAGCGAGATCTTCAACATGCGGTACCAGCCACCGACGCCCGCCTCTCCCATCAACATCCAGGGAGAGGACTTCACCAGCCAGGTGGCGCTGGGGCGGTTCCTGGTCCAACAGAATCGTGTGCGTGCGGTCGAGGGGCTCACCAGCTGCTCGACCTGCCATCGCTGAGGTGTGGAACTGAGCTCGAAGGACCAACCCGCGCAGGGGAAGGCGAAGAAGGCGGAGAAGCCGTGCCGGCCCGCGCCGGCGCCGCCGCCCGGCCCGCGCCTCGACCTCGACGAGATTCGCCGCAAGCTGGCCTCGGCCACCGGCCCGCGCTACTGGCGCAGCCTGGAGGAACTGGCCCGCACCCCCGGCTTTGAGGACATGCTGGAGCGCGAGTTCCCGCGCCAGGCCAGCGAGTGGCGCGACCCGGTCTCGCGCCGCAACTTCCTGCAACTGATGGGAGCTTCCCTCGCCCTCGCCGGCCTCTCCGCCTGCACCAAGCAGCCGCCGGAGGCCATCGTGCCCTACGTGCGCGCGCCCGAGGAGATCGTCCCCGGCAATCCCCTGCTCTACGCCACCGCCATGACTCTGGGCAGCGCGGCCACGCCGCTGCTGGTGGAGAGCAACACCGGGCGCCCCACCAAGGTCGAGGGCAACCCCGAGCATCCCGCCAGCCTGGGCGCGACGGACATCTACTCCCAGGCCTCGGTGCTCACCCTCTACGACCCGGACCGCTCGCAGACCCTGCTCTACCTGGGCGAAGTGCGGCCGTGGGGCGCCTTCCTGGGCGGACTGCGCGGCTCCATCGTGGCCCAGCGCTCGCTGCAGGGAGCGGGGCTGCGCATCCTGACCGAGACCGTGGTCTCGCCGTCCCTGGCCGACCAGTTGCGCCGCATCCTGCGCCAGTATCCTCAGGCCAAGTGGCACCAGTACGACCCCATCAACCGCGACAACGCGCACGCCGGTTCCCAGCTTGCCTTCGGCCAGGTGGTGGACGCGCACTACCGCCTCGACCAGGCCGACGTCATCGTCTCGCTCGACGCCGACTTCCTCTCCTCGGGCTACCCCGGATTCGTGCGTTACGCCCGCGACTTCGCCTCGCGCCGCCGGCTCGAAGGCGGCAAGACGGAGATGAGCCGCTTGTACGTGGTCGAGAGCACGCCCTCGAACACCGGAGCCAAGGCCGACCACCGCATGCCGCTGCGCGCCAGCGAGATCGAAGACTTCACCCAGTGGCTGGCGGGTACGCTCGGGATCGGTGACTTCGGCATCGCCGGCTCGCCCAAGAGCGCGTACTACAAATGGATCGCGGCGGTGGCCCGCGACCTCGAGGCGCACCGCGGCTCCAGTGTGGTCCTGGCCGGCGACGAGCAGCCGCCCGCCGTCCATGCCCTGGCCCACGCCATGAACCAGGCGCTGGGCAACGTGGGCAAGACCGTCGTCTACACCGACCCCGTCGAAGCCAACCCGGTGGACCAGACCGACTCGCTGCGCGACCTGGTCGCGGACCTCGACGCCGGCAAGGTGGACCTGCTCGTCATCCTGGGCGGCAACCCGGTGTACAACGCGCCCGCCGACCTGAACTTCGCCGGAGCCATCGCCAAGGCCCGGCTGCGCGTCCGCCTGGGACTGTACGAGGACGAGACCTCGGCGCTCTGCCAGTGGCACGTCCCGCAGGCGCATTACCTCGAGTCCTGGGGCGATACCCGCGCCTACGACGGCACGGTCTCCATCCAGCAGCCGCTCATCGCGCCGCTCTACGGCGGCAAGAATCCGCACGAGATCCTGGGCGCCTTCACCGACGAGCCCGAGCGCACCGCCTACAACACTGTGCGCGAGTACTGGGCCGGCCAGCGCGGCGGCGCCGGCTTCGAGCAGAATTGGCGCCGCTGGGTGCACGACGGCCTCATCCCCGGGACCGCCCTCCCCGACAAGCCGCTCACCGTGGGCGAGTGGAACCTGCCGGCCGCGGCTCCGCCGAAGCCCGGAGAGATCGAAGTCGTCTTCCGCGCCGATCCCACCGTCTATGACGGGCGCTTCGCCAACAACGGCTGGCTGCAGGAGTTGCCCAAGCCCCACTCCACCATCACCTGGGACAACGCCGCCCTCATCAGCCCCAAGACCGCCGCCGAGCGCCTGGGACCGCAAGTCAACAGCCAGGACGTGGTGGAGATCGTCTATCGCGATCGCAAGGTGAAAGCGCCGCTGTGGATCACGCCCGGGCACGCCGACGATTGCGTCACGGTGTATCTCGGCTACGGGCGCACGCGCGCCGGACGCTCCGGCTCGGGCGCCGGCTTCAGCGCCTATGCCCTGCGCACCTCCACCGCCCCCTGGTCGGCCCGCGGCGTTCGCTTGCACCCCACCGGGGATCAATATCCGCTGGCCGTCACCCAGGGACACAACAACATGGCCGGGCGCGACCTGGTGAAGTCCGCCGACCTGGAGGACTACCGCAAGCACCCGCAGTTCGCCCGCCACGAGGAGCCCGACCCCGCGCTCACCCTCTATCAGCCCTTCGAGTACAAGGAGCATGCCTGGGGCATGGCCATCGACCTGAACTCCTGCGTGGGCTGCAACGCCTGCGTGGTGGCCTGCCAGGCGGAGAACAACATCCCGGTGGTGGGCAAGTTCGAGGTGGAGCGCGGCCGCGAGATGCAGTGGATCCGCATCGACCGCTACTACGAGGGCGACTGGGCCAATCCCCGCATCCACTTCCAGCCCGTCCCCTGCATGCAGTGCGAGAACGCGCCCTGCGAGCCGGTGTGCCCGGTGGGCGCCACCGTGCACAGCTCCGAGGGCCTGAATGACATGGTGTACAACCGCTGCGTGGGCACGCGCTACTGCTCCAACAACTGCCCCTACAAGGTGCGGCGCTTCAACTTCCTGCTCTACTCGGACTACACCACGGAAAGCCTCAAGCTGCTGCGCAATCCCGAGGTCACGGTGCGCAGCCGCGGCGTGATGGAGAAGTGCACCTACTGCGTGCAGCGCATCAACCGCGGGCGCATCGAGGCGCAAAAGGAGAACCGCCGGGTGCGCGACGGCGAGGTGCTCACCGCGTGCCAGCAGGCCTGTCCCGCCGGCGCCATCGTCTTCGGCGACATCAACGATCCCAAGAGCCGCGTCACGCAACTCAAGGCCGAGCCGCGCAACTACGGCCTGCTGGCCGAACTCAACACCCGGCCGCGCACCACCTATCTCGCCGAGGTCCGCAATCCCAACCCGGAGCTGGAAGCTCCGGCGGCAAAGGAGAAGAAGCACTAGGGCAAGGATGGCGAACCCAGACTCCAGAGACGCGCTGCGGCCGGGCGAGAAGCCCCGGCCTCCGGTCATTGCGCCGGGCCACACCTTTGGCTCGGTCACCGACCACATCAGCGCCATCGTGCTGCAGCGCCCGGTCACCCAGGGATGGCTGGCTGCCACCGCCCTGGCCTTCGGCGTGGCCCTGCTGCTGCTCTACGCCATCGGCTACCTGGTGGCCCGGGGCATCGGCATCTGGGGCGAGAACCAGCCCATCGGCTGGGCCTTCGACATCACCAACTTCGTCTGGTGGATCGGCATCGGGCACGCCGGCACGCTCATCTCCGCCATCCTCCTCTTGCTGCGGCAGAAGTGGCGCACCTCCATCAACCGCTTCGCCGAGGCCATGACCCTGTTCGCCGTGGCTTGCGCCGGCGTCTTTCCCCTGGTCCACGTGGGACGCCCCTGGCTCGCCTACTGGCTCTTCCCCCTGCCCAACACCATGGGAGTGTGGCCGCAGTTCCGCAGCCCGCTGATGTGGGACGTCTTCGCCGTCTCCACCTATGCCACCGTCTCCGCCATGTTCTGGTTCGTGGGCCTCATCCCCGACCTGGCCACGCTGCGCGACCGCGCCACCAACCGCTACGCCCGCATCGGCTACGGCATGCTGGCCATGGGCTGGCGGGGCTCGGCGCGCCACTGGCACCGCTACGAGACCGCTTACCTGCTGCTGGCCGGACTGGCCACGCCGCTGGTGGTCTCCGTGCACACCGTGGTCAGCTACGACTTCGCCGTCTCCATCATCCCCGGCTGGCACACCACCGTCTTTCCGCCCTACTTCGTCGCCGGCGCCATCTATTCCGGATTCGCCATGGTCATGACCCTGGCCATCCCCATCCGCTACTTCTACGGCTTGCAGGACTTCATCACCCTGCGGCATCTGCAGAACATGGCCAAGGTGATGCTGGCCACGGGATTGATCGTCGCTTACGGCTACATGATGGAAACCTTCATGGCCTGGTACAGCGGCAATCCCTACGAGCAGTTCTCCATCCTCAACCGCATGACCGGGCCCTACTGGCCGGCCTACTGGGCGCTCATCGCCTGCAACGTGGTGATCCCGCAGTTGCTGTGGTCCTCGCGCGTGCGCTCCAGCGTGCCCGCGCTGTTCGTCCTCGCCATCATCGTCAACGTGGGCATGTGGCTGGAGCGCTTCATCATCGTGGTCACCAGCCTGCATCGCGACTACCTGCCCTCCTCCTGGGGGATGTTCACTCCCACGCGCTGGGACTGGGCCACCTACGTGGGCACGCTCGGCCTGTTCCTGGCCCTGCTCTTCCTGTTCATCCGTGTGCTGCCGGTCATCTCCATCTTCGAGATGCGCACCATCCTGCCTGAGGCGGAGGTGAAGCCGGAATGAAGCGTCCTCCCATCCACGGCCTGATGGCGGAGTTCGATTCGCCCACCGAGCTGGTGCTGGCGGCGCGCCGCGCTCACGACGAGGGCTACCGCAAGATGGACGCCTACACTCCCTTCCCCATCGAGGAACTGAGCGACGCCATCGGATTCCGCCACACCCGCCTGCCCCTGGTGGTGCTCATCGGCGGCATCGTGGGCTGCCTGGGAGGATACGGATTGCAGTACTGGGTCTCGGCCATCGAATACCCGTTGAACGTGGGCGGACGGCCCTACAACTCCTGGCCGTCGTTCATCCCCGTAACCTTCGAGACCACGGTGCTGGTGGCGGCGGTGAGCGCGGTGCTGGGCATGCTGGCGCTCAATGGCCTGCCCATGCCCTACCATCCGGTGTTCAACGTCAAGAGCTTCGCGCTGGCCAGCAAGGACAAGTTCTTCCTGTGCATCGAGGCGGAGGACCCCTTGTATGACCGCGCCGCCACCGAGCACTTCCTGAAGACGCTGCGGCCGCGGGAGATCGCCGAGGTGCCGCATTAACCTCCGGCCACAAGTCGCGCGCTTCCTCGCCGGGTCGGCGATGCTGGCGCTGGTGTCGCTGCTGGCCGGCTGCCGCCAGGACATGCACAACCAGCCCAAGTACACGCCGCTGCGCTCGAGCGAGTTCTTCCCCGACGGCCGCTCGGCGCGCGCTCCCCTCCCCGGCACCGTGGCCCGCGGACAGTTGCGCGAGGACACCCTGTTCTACACCGGCAAGGTGGGCGACCAGTTCGCCACCGAGTTCCCCATGCCGGTGACCCGCGCCCTGCTGGAGCGCGGCCGCCAGCGCT
>CBRAFF010000062.1:0-7689 GCA_967755155.1 uncultured bacterium | reverse complement strand
TGGGGAAGGAATTGTTGCACCAGTAGCGGATGCGCTGGTCGCTCAGGTCCCATTGCGAGATGATGGCATTGTTCTCGAGCGGCGTGGAGGTAAAGCGGTGGCAGTGCAAGCGGTCGATGTGGACGACGTGCGCGGCCTGCCCGAAAGCTTTTTCCACGTCGCCGTATTCGAAGACGCCCTCCCAGACTTTGTTGGTGCCGGAAGCAGCGTGCAGCACGGTGCGGTCGGCGAGAGCTTCCTCGGCGTCCATCACCGGGGGGAGCGGGTCGTAGTCCACCTCGACCAGTTCGGCGGCGTCCTCGGCGGCGTAACGCGATTCCGCGATCACGGCGGCGACCGGCTCGCCCTGGTAGCGCGCGACGTCGGAGGCCATAGGCAGGTCCACGATCTTTCCGCCGGGCTCGGGACCGATCTCGATGAAGGGCTGCACTAGGCGCGCGACTTCGGCGCCGGTCAGCGTACAGAGCACGCCGGGATGGGACTCGGCGGCGTCCACGTTGACCTTGGCGATGCGGGCGTGGCCGTAAGGCGAGCGCACCAGCTTCATGTAAACCATGCCGGGGAGCTTGAAGTCGTCGATGAACTTGCCCTGGCCGCGGACCAGGCGCGGCTCTTCCTTGCGGGTGAGCGCGCGGCCCACCCAGGGGCGCGCGGTCGCGGGTTTCGGTTTGGAGCGCTTTGGCATTTCGTTCGTTCTTGTTTTCTAGTTCGCTTGCCGGCGAGACGCCGGCGCTACCCGTGCTAGCTCAGGGCCTGTTTCATACTGTCCACCACCGTCTTGATGTTCTTCTGCACCATCGGTTCGAGCAGGCCTCCCGCCAGCGAGGCCAGGGCGCCGAAGACCTGCGCTTCGCCCTTCCAGTTGACCTTGGTGCCGGGCGCGGCGTCGGAAAGCTCGAAACCGGCGGTGAGGTTGACGCTGCCGCCGGCGAACTGTCCCTGGCCGATGTACTCGGCGCTCTGCGGCGGGTTCTGCGCCGCCAGGATGAGCCGCACGCTCGCCGTCCCGCGGATGTGCGCCACGCCGATGTTGATCTTCAGCGTCCAGCGGCCGGGACCTTCCTCGTTGACTCCCTGGAAGTCCGGCAGCAGCGGGCCAAAGGCCTTGGGGTCGGTGAGAAAGGCATAGACCTCCTCCCGGCTCTTGCCCACCGTAAAGTCACCGCTAAAGCTGAAAGGCATCTATTTCTTCGCCCCCATGACGGCCGCAGCCGCAGCTACCGCCTTGAAGATGTTCTGGTAGCCGGTGCAGCGGCAGCAGTTGCCGGCGATGGCTTTGCGGACGTCTTTCTCTTCGGGGTGCGCGTTCTCCTCCAGCAACTGCAGAGTGGAGAGCAGCATGCCCGGCGTGCAGTATCCGCACTGGAGCCCGTGGTGCTCGACGAAGGCCTGCTGGATGGGATGCAGCTCGCCGTTCTTGGCCAGGCCTTCGACAGTCAGCACCTCGCCCTGGTCGGCCTGCACGGCAAAGACGGTGCAGGACTTGACGCTCGAGCCGTTGAGGATGACGGTGCAGGCGCCGCAGAACGACGTGTCGCATCCGATGTGCGTGCCGGTGAGGTTCAGGGTCTCGCGGAGCAGTTCGACCAGCAGCATGCGAGGCTCGACGGAAAGCGAGTGCGCCTTGCCATTCACGACGACGCGGATGGGGACGAGCGCGGGAGCCTCAGGCATACAGATGCGAGACCTCCACGGATTCTCCGCGAGCGCGGCGGTGGGCGGCACCCAGGGCGCGGGCGACCAGGGCGCGGACCAGGGAGCGCTTGAAGTCCTTGGAGCCGCGCAGGTCGGCGGGCGGGCCGCTGGCGGCGGCCGCGGCATCCGCGGCGGCGGCGATGGACTTCTCATTCACCGGCTTGCCCAACAGCGCGGCTTCCGCTTCCGCGGCATGGACGGGAATGAGCCCGACGGCGCCCAGGAAGATGCCGGCGGCGGAGCAGACGCCCTCCTGCAAGGTGAGCTGCGCGGCGGCGCTGGCCGCGGCATAGACCGGGGCGCAGGCCTTGAAGGCGAAATACGCGCCGCCGCTCTTCGCGGGGGGAGTCTTGACGATGATCTCGCGCACCAGTTCGGCGGGCGCGAGCGCGGTGGTAAAGGCGTCCTGGATCAAGGAAGCGAGGGGCAGCACGCGCTGGCCCTGCGGGCCGAGGCAGACGACTTCCGCTCCCAGCGCCAGCAGCACCGGGGCCCAGTCGCCGGTGGGGTCGGCCTCGGCAAGCGAGCCGCCGATGGTGCCGCGGTTGCGCACTTGCACGTCGGCGATGCCGGCGGCGCAGTCGTGCAGGATGGGGACGCGGCGCGCGCCGGCGGAGGCTTCCAGCTCGGCGTGGCGCGTCATGGCGCCGATGCGCAGTTGCGAGCCCGCGGAATCGATGTGCGAGAGTCCGGGAGCGAAGTTCAGGTCCACCAGATGCTGCGGCGCGGCCAGGCGCAGCTTCATCAAGGGGATGAGGCTCTGCCCGCCGGCGAGCAGGCGCGCCTCCGGTCCGAGCGAGGAGAGCATGGAAACCGCCTCCTCCAGCGAGCCGGCGCGATGGTAGTGGAAGGACCGAGGGTACATGGGCCGCCAGGAAAAAAGAGGCGCCTAGATTATCAGAAGGCGGGAACAAAGATAAAAGATGCAAACGGCAAGAGAGAAAAGCAGTCGTGGGCGGCTGGGGATGCGGTTGCCCACCACGCACCTGCCTTGACAAGGGACGGTGGTTTTTAGTTCAATCGGCGCGCCTGCTCAGGGCTGTGTGGCTTCCCCAAAAACTCAAATCCCGAGGTGAGCGCGTCATGAAGTCCTTCGCCCGCACTTGCACGTCCCTGCTTGCCATCCTGTCTCTGCTGCTGATGAGCCTGGCGGCCCAGGCGCAAACGGTCACCGCGACGCTGGAAGGACGGGTGTCAGACGCGACCGGCGCGGTGCTGCCCAAAGCCACGGTGAAAGCCGTGAACAACAGCACGGGATACACCCGCTCGGTGACCAGCTCGGAGACCGGCGACTACCAGATCGCGCTGCTGCCGGTGGGCACCTACACGGTGACGGCGGAGTTGACGGGCTTCAAGACCTACACCCGGCAGGTGACGCTGCAGATCGGGCAGACTGCCGCCCTGGACTTCGCGCTGGCGGTGGGCGAGGTGCAGCAGCGGGTGGAGGTGCAGGCGACCTCGGAGGCCGTGGAGCCCACGCGCACCATGGTGAGTTCGGTGGTGGATGAGCAGCAGATCAAGTCCCTGCCGGTGAATGGCCGGCAGTTCATCGATTTCGCGCTGCTGGCGCCGGGCGTGGCCATCGGCGACACCACCTCGGGCAGCACCGACGTGATCATCGAGCCGGTGACCAAGCTCTCCTTCGCCTCGCAGAACATCCACTACAACTTCATCGCGGTGGACGGGGCCGACAACATCTCCACCGCCTCGGGCGTGCAGCGCATGACGCCCTCGCAGGAAGCAGTGCGGGAGTTCCGCGTCATCAACAGCACCTACAGCACGGAGGCAGGGCGCGCGGTGGGCGGCATTGTGAACATCATCACCAAGAGCGGCACCAACAACTGGCACGGCTCGGCCTACTGGTACTTCCGCAACGACGCGCTGGACGCGCAGAGCATCCTGGCCTCGCCTGACCCGGCCACCTGCAACGTCCCCGGGGACGTGAACTCGGGCGGATGCTCGCTGCTCACCAAGCTGCGGCAGAACCAGTTCGGGTTCACCCTGGGCGGGCCCATCCGCAAGGACAAGACATTCCTGTTCGCCAACTACGAGGGCCAGCGGCGGCGGGAGTCGCCCTTCTACAACTCGGTCATCAACACCAACATCACCCTGATCAACGACCGCAAGTGCACGCTGTTCGGCACCATCGCCTGCGGCGCGCCGGGCGCCCTGCCCATCGAGAACCTGAACGTCACCCGCACCCAGGACTACGACGACTTCTTCATCCGCGTGGACCACAGCTTCAACGACCGGCACTACCTGTTCCTGCGCTACTTCTTCCACGACCAGGACGCGCTCAACACCTCGCCGCTGAACGACGGTTTCGACCTGCCCTCGGGCTTCAAGGACAACGCCTTCCGCGACCAGTCCATCGTGGGCAACCTGACCTCCACCCTGCGTCCCAACCTGGTGAACGAGTTGCGGGCGCAGTACGCGCATCGCTTTTTCGACTTCCGCACGGTCAGCACCCAGCCCCACCTGGAAGTCTCCAACGTCTTCACCCTGGGCGTGAACCGCGGCAACCCCGACTTCTACGAGGAGGGCCGCTTCGAGATCGTGGACAGCGTCACCTGGAGCAAGGGCAAGCACACGGTGAGCTTCGGCGGCAATTTCAACCACGTCTCCACCACCGAATCGTTCCCGCTGTTCTATCCATTCGAGGCGGACTTCGGCTGCCTACTGGCGGTGCAGTGTCCTTTCAGCTTCGAAGCGGGCGCGCCCTTCGTGATCTTCTTCCAGCGCAACGACGCCGCCAGCAACTTCACCGAGCCCACCATCCTGCCCACCAACGACCCCAGCATCTTCCAGGGACAGCAGGTTCCCGACTCCATCCGCAACCTGGCGAAAGGCAACCTGCACCATACCTATAACGGCCTCTACATCCAGGACAAATGGCGGGCCACCAGCAAGCTCACGCTGAACTTCGGGCTGCGCTACGAGTTCGAGACCTGGCCCTCGCAGGCGCTCAACAACGACATGAACAACTTTGACCCGCGCTTCGGCTTCGCCTGGAGCCTGGGCACCAGCAAGAACATCGTGCTGCGCGGCGGCATCGGCCTGTTCCATGGCACCATCCCCTCGCCGCTGCTGATGTGCCAGATCCCCTCCTGCGGCGGGGTGCTAGGCCAGTACCCGGGACGCGAGTCAAAGGAAGACACGCTGAATGCCAACACGCGGCTGTTCGCCTTCGCCAGCAACGGGTTCATCACCAACCTGGCTCTGACCGGGGGCGGGTTTCTTCCCAACAGCCTGCTTTCGACCGCGACCTATCCGGACGCGGCCCCGCTCGGCTTTTGCCCCGGGGGTGTGATTTCGGGCTGCGGCTTCTTCGGAGACGCGGTCATCGTTCGCTTTGCCAGGGACCATCAGGCCCCGCGCGGAGGCCAGGGCAGCCTGAGCCTGGAGTTCGAGCCCTTCCGGGACGCCACCATGAGCTTCACCTACATGCGGGTGCGCGGACTGCAGTTGGGCAGCTTCTGGAACGTGAACCAGCCGGATCCGATCAACGACCCGCTATGTACGATCCCTATCCTGCACGATTCCAAAGGTAATGCAGGAGCGAAGAATGACTTCCACTTCTTTGACCCCATCAATGGCTGCTTGCCCGGAGTGCGGAACCCGACGTACGCGGTGTACTTCGAAGCGGACTCGAAGTGGCAGTCCACCTACGACGGGCTGTTCATCACCTTCAACAAGCGGATGAGCCACCACTTCGCCCTGGGAACGAGCTACACCTGGTCCAAGGGCATCGACAACGGGCCCAACCCCAGCTTCGTGCTCATCCCGCAGGACAACACCTCGCCCGGCTTTCGGCAGGAGCGGGCGGTTTCCGCGGACTTCGCCAACCACCGCTTCGTAGCCAACAGCACAATCCTCGGACCGAAGAAGACCCACTTCATCGTCAACGATTTCGAGTTCGGGATGATCCTGACCCTGGAGTCGCCGCACTACTTCACCAAGTTTGCCGGCTTCGACGCCAACGGCGACGTCTTCGGCAACAACGACCGGGTGGGCATCGAGCCGCGCAACACCTTCAAGGGCGATTCCTTCCAGAGCTTTGACATGCGCATCTCGCGCACGTTCAACCTGGGGGAGAAGGTGAAACTGCAGGCCCTGGCCGAAGGCTTCAACATGACCAACACGCTGAACGTGCGCTTCTTCAACACCGCCTACGGCGCTGCGGACTTCTGCCCCGTGGGCGGACCTGCTGCTGGCTGCGCCCCGGGACCGGGCTTCACGGAAGGGTCGCCCAACCCGAACTACGGCACGCCGCGCGCGGTCAACAACCCGCGCCAGTTCCAGTTGGCGCTGAGGCTTTCGTTCTGACGCCTCGAGGGGAGGCGGGCGCCGGGCCCGCCTCCTTCTCCCTGAATTCACTGCAGCCGCCTGCATCCGCCGGAACTGCGCCGAGGGGATCCGGGACATGAGATTCGGCATCTACGTGGAGATCCAGACTCCGCCGGGCAAGTCTCACGCGGAGATGATCTGGGAGATCATGCGGCAGATGGAGCACGCCGACCAGGCGGGCTTCGACGTGTACTCCACCATCGACCACCACTTTTTCCCCAAGTTCTCCATCTCCGCCAACCCGCTGGCCATGTTCGCGGCGGCGGCGCAGCGCACGCAACGCATCCGCTTCCGCACCGCACTGCACACCCTGCCGCTGGAGAACCCGGCGCGGCTGGCGGGACAGATCGCCGAGGCCGACATCCTCACCCAGGGACGCCTGGAATGCGGCCTGGGGCGCGGACACGCCTGGCTCTACGAGCCCTCCAGCGTCCCCCTGGAGGAGAGCCGCCCGCGCTACGATGAGGCCATCGAGATCCTGCTGCGCGCCTGGACCCAGGAGAGGTTCTCCTTTGAAGGGAAGTTCTACAGAATGAAAGACGTCTCGGTGGTGCCGCGGCCGCTGCAAAAACCGCATCCCCCGCTCTACACCGGCGGCACCAGCGACGTCACTTACCAGATGGCGGGCGAGCGCGGCTGGGGCATCTTCGTCCCGCCGCTGCTGCCGTGGAAGGTGCTGGAGGCGCCGCTCAACATCTACAAGAAGGCCTGCGCCGAGCACGGGCACACGCCCAACATCGTTTATATCCGGCCGGTCTATCTGGACGAGGACGAGAAGCAGATCCGCAAGGAGGTGGAGCAGGCGCTGCTCAACTTCCTGGCCTTCAACGCGTCGCCGGTCGAGTCGCTGCAGAGCGAGTCGAAGAAGGCGGAGCTGCGCGCCAAGGGCTACGGCTTCTACGCCAGCGGGGCCCTGGAGTCGTTGACCCAACTGACCTACGAGCAGATCGTGGAGCAGGAGATCGCATTCATCGGCACCCCGGAGAAGGTCATCGGCCAGATCCGCGCGCTCCAGCAGAAGGGCGGGATCGGGGAGCTGGCCATCGTCTCCAATTTCGGGGGCCTCGAGCACTGGAAGTCCATCAAGACCCAGGAACTTTTCGCGCGGCGGGTGATGCCGGCCTTCCGCCAGGGCTGAGCCATGGCAAGCGAAGCAGCCGCGAGCCCGAGTTTCGCGCCCCGCAGCGCGCCGCGCATGCTGGTGATGGGCGGCATCGCGCTCATCGCCGCCGGGATGCTCTTGGGCGACCTGTTCGGCGTCTTCGTCCTGCACCAGAACGCGGGACGCATCGGCGAGCACTTGATGGCGGCGACGGACGCAGTCGCCGCCCAGGACCCGCAGGCCGCGCTCCAGAACTTCGCCGCCATCGGCGCGCGGCTGGAGAACCGCGGCACCAAGGTCGACGCCCACGCCCACATCATCGCGTTCGGCTACCTGGTGCTGCTGCTGGCGCTGCTGCAACCGTACCTGGCGATGAGCGACGCCGCGCGCCGGCGTCTGGCGCAGATCTTCCTCGCTGGGGCTGTGCTGCTGCCGGTTTCCGTTATCCTCATTCACTACGTCGGCCTGACCTACAGCCCGCTGGAATCCATCGGATGGGCGAGCATCGCGGCGGACTTCGGAGGCTTGCTGGTGATCGTGGCCTG
>CBRAFF010000061.1:0-7805 GCA_967755155.1 uncultured bacterium | reverse complement strand
TTCTTGTCGTCGGCGATAGCGGCTTCGAGCTTCTCGACGTCGAGCTGGATGCGTTCGTCCACCGGGATGCGGCGCAGCGCCTTGCGGCCCAGCCCCAGCAGTCCTGCGGACTTGTCCAGCGAGTGGTGCGACTCGGAGGAAGCATAGAGCACCGGCTGCGCGCCGATCGCGGCCACGCCCTCCTCGATCGCCTGGGGAAAATGCGCCGCCAGGGCCAGCGCCAGTCCGCTGAAGTTAGCCTCGTTGCCGCCCGAGGTGAAGGTGCCGTCGAACCGCGTGGGCGAGTCGCCCGCGCCTACAGCGCTAGAGATGGACTTCGTCGTGGTCGGCGAGACGCCGGCGCTACCCCACACGCGCTCCCCGATCCAGCGCACCGTCTCGCCCTCGATCTTCGACGCCAGTTGCGAGCGCGCCAGCGTGGCCAGTTGCGGGTTGAGCGCCGCCACCAGCGCCTCCGCCAGCACCGCCATGTAGGTGGGCGTGGGATTCATCAGCCCGAAGTAGTTGGCGCTGGGGACGTGGAAGCCCTTCTCCACCAGCTCGCCGCACAGCTCGTCGAGGACCAGCGCCGGGTCCAGGCCGTGCTCCGGCATCTGGTCGGTGAGCGCACCGAAAGTGCGGCGCTCGAGCGGGAGTTGGACGCTGCGTTCGGGCAGGGAAGAGAAGTAGTCGTTGACGGCGTCGATCAGCTTGTAGCCAAGCTGGCGCCGGGTCTCGCGGTCGAAGTCAAATCCCATGTCGGGTACCTGCTCCTCGGTGGTCACAGTCGTTGCCGGCCAAGTCGGCCTCCGCGCGGGATGGCCGCTGGTCTGCAAGTTTAGATGTTCGCCGCGGCGCCCGGATACAGCGTTTTGCCGCGGGCACCGGGCATCGAACCTCTCAATCGTCCTGCCTCAGCTTCCATGCCACCTGCCGCAGCATGCCCAGCCACACCTCGGCGTCGGAGGCGGGCAGGCGCAGGCGGCGGACCAGCCGCCGCACTTTTTCCCGTGTGGCTGCGCCGCTGCGCGGTCTCAGGTAGCCGCTGGCTGCGAGCGACTCCAGCAGCAACCCGGTGAGCCGTTCCATCTCGCCCGCGGCGGCAGCTTTGACCTTGTCGGAGCCCACCAGCGTCCTTGCCTCTCGAGCCAACTCGTAGAGGCAGACCGCTACCGCCTGCCCCAGGTTCATCGAAGCATGCTCCTCGCGCGTGGGAATACGCAGCAGCCAGTGGCAGTGGCTGAGGTCCTGATTGGAGAGCCCGCGCTTTTCTGAGCCGAAGAGCAGGGCGACGCGGCCCGACCGCAGCCGCCTGCGAATGAGGCGCGCGCCCTCTTCCAACCGGTGCAGCGGATGGTGCAGCTCGCGACTGCGGCCCGCCGTGGTCCCGGCCACGAGCGTGCAGTCGGCCACCGCTTCGGCCACGCCCCTGTATTCCTCGGCGCGCGCCAGCAGGGGCGCGGCGTCCGTGGCCGAGCGCGCCTCGCGGAAGGCCACCTGGTAGGGATTCACCACCCGCAGGTGCAGAAACCCGAAGTTGCTCATGGCGCGAGCCGCCGCACCCAGATTCAGCGGGTTGCGAGTGGCCACCAGCACCACGCGCAGGCGGTCGCGTTCAGCCGCGCTCAGCATTCGGACATTCTAAGTCTCGCGCAGGGCGGGATGGCGCGGACGAAGAGCTAGCCCTTCTTCTCGGCGTCCTCCGTGTCCCCTGCGGCTTTCTTCTCCGGCCGGAGCAGCGGGAACAGGATGACGTCGCGGATGGAGCGCGAGTCGGTCAACAACATGGTCAGGCGGTCGATGCCCACGCCCTCGCCGGCCGCCGGCGGCATGCCGTAGCTGAGGGCGCGGATGTAGTCCTCGTCCATGACGTGGGCCTCCTCGTCGCCGCGCTCGCGCTGCCGAAGCTGTTCCTCGAAGCGGCCGCGCTGCTCCTCGGGGTCGTTGAGTTCGCTGAAGGCGTTGCCCAGCTCCAGGCCTCCGGCGAAGATCTCAAAGCGCTCCACCCAGTCCGGCTCGTCGGGCTTGTTCTTGGAGAGCGGCGAGATGGCGGCAGGGAAGTCGTAGATAAGCGTGGGCTGGATGAGGTGTTCCTCGGCGACCGCCGCGAACATCGCCGCGATAGTCTTGCCCGGCGGGTCCAGCGGGTCGTAGGGCATGTGCGGAGGCGCGGCGTTCAGACGCTTCACCAGCGTGCCGACCGCGGTCGCATCGGCGAAATCGGAGAGCCTCGGCTTGGCACCCGCCTTCTCCGGCCAATACTCGACGATGGCTTCGCGCATGGTCAGCCGCCGCCAGTTCGAAAAATCGATCTGCTGGCCGTTGAAGGTGGCCCAGGTGGAATCGTTCACGTCCATGACCACGCGCGCCAGCATCTCCTCGGTCAGGTCCATCAGGTCGCGGTAGTCGGAGTAGGCCTGGTAGAACTCCAGCATGGTGAACTCGGGGTTGTGCTGGGTGGAGATGCCCTCGTTGCGGAAGTTGCGGTTGATCTCGTAGACGCGGTCCATGCCGCCCACTACCAGCCGCTTCAGGTAAAGCTCGGGCGCGATGCGCAGGTAGAGGTCGAGGTCGAGCGTGTTGTGGTGGGTGATGAAGGGACGCGCCACGGCGCCGCCGGCGATGGGCTGCATCATCGGCGTCTCGACTTCGATGTAGTCGCGGTCGTCGAGGAAGCGCCTGAGCGACTGCACGATGCGGCTGCGCTTGATGAATACCTCGCGCACCGCGGGGTTCATCACCAGGTCGAGATAGCGCTGGCGGTAACGCAGCTCCACGTCCTGCAAGCCGTGCCACTTCTCCGGCAGCGGGAGCAAGTCCTTGGCCAGGAAGGTCAGCTCCTCCACGTGCACCGTCAGCTCGCCCGTCCGGGTGCGGAACAGGTACCCTTTCGCGCCGATGGAGTCGCCCAGGTCGAGCAGCCGGTAGAGCTCGAAGCCCTTTTCGCCCACGGCGTCCTTCTTGACGTAGATCTGCAGGCGCGCGCCGTCCTGTTGCAGGTGGGCAAAGCCCGCCTTGCCCATCAGGCGGATGGCCATGATGCGGCCGGCGATGCGCACATCGACCTTCTGCTGCTCCAACTCCTCGCCGGTCTTTTTGGAATGGGCGGCCACGACCTCCGGGATGCGCTTCGTGGTCTGGTACTTGTGGGGATAGCTCTGCTGGCCGAGCGCCTCGATCTGCTTCAGCTTGTCGCGCCGCAGTTGGTAGATTTTTTCGTCGAGAGCCACGGTGTCTCTTCAGGGCGGGCCGCCGGGCCCGCGGGCAAGGGCGTGATTATAGCAACTGGACAGATTCAAATTGCGCCCCAGCCACGTCGGGCGGTAGTATGAACCTTCGGACGAGGATTGATGCCCCGGAACTACGTTCCCATCTTCCTTTTCGTCGCCGTGACCCTGGCCATCCCAGTGGTCACGCTGCTGATTGCCAAGGCCGTTCGGCCGGAGTACCCCAGCAAGGCCAAGCTCATGCCCTACGAGTGCGGCGTGGACCCGGTGGGCGGCTCCCGCGGGCGCTACACCATCCGCTTCTACATCATCGCCATCCTGTTCGTGGTGTTCGACGTGGAGACCATCTTCCTCTTTCCCTGGGCGGTGCAGTTCAAGCTCCTGGGCCTGTTCGGATTCGTGGAGATGATGATTTTCCTCGGCATTTTGGTGGTTGGGTATATCTGGATATGGAAGAAGGGAGCGTTGGAGTGGGTCTAGGTCCTTCGCTGCGCTCAGGATTTCGGCGGCGGGCTCGGACGCCCGCCAATCGCCTCAAGATTTGGAAGAAAGGCGCGTTGGAGTGGGTGTAGGGATTGCCGATTGGCGATTTTCGATTTGTGATTTGTGATTTCTGATTTGCGATGTTGAAGTCGTCGTAGCCGGAATACCCGAGTTCCCAAGACATGGCAGACGAACCGAAGAAGACTCCTGAGCCAAGCTCCGCCACGGGTGCGCCCGCACCCGAGGCGGCGCCCTAGCCCGAGGCGGCGCCCGCACCCGAGGCGGCGCCCAAGCCCGAGGCGGCGCCGGCGCCAGCGGCGGCCGCGGCCAAGCCGGCTGCGCCCACTCCTCCTCCCAAGCCGGCGGGCCCCGTGCCCCTGCCCTGGGAGTCGGAGATGGTCGCGCGCCTGAAGGGCCGCTTCGGCTCCGGCATTGCCGAGGCCTCGACCTACCTGGGGCAGAACTACCTCATCGCCGACCGCAGCATCGTCTTCAACGTCCTGCAGGCGCTGCGCGACGAAGAGCAGTTCGACTACAACGTGGACGTCACCGCGGTCCACTATCCGCAGCGCGAGAAGCAGTTCGACGTCGTGTGGATCCTCTACTCCTTCGCGCGCAACGAGCGCATGCGGGTGAAGACGCGCATCGCCGACGGCGAGAGCGCGCCCAGCGTCGTCCCCTTGTGGGAGACCGCCAACTGGCTGGAGCGCGAGTGCTATGACATGTTCGGCATAAAGTTCGAAGGCCACCCCGACCTGCGGCGCATCCTGCTGCCGGACGAGTGGAAGGGCCACCCCTTGCGCAAGGACTACGGCATCATCCAGCAGGACCAGGAGTGGGTGAAGATCAACCTGGGGATCGAGAGCGGCCAGTAATGCCGGGCGAGAAGAGCGAACAGAATCCGCTGGCGGTGGAGCACCTGGAGCAGGCGCCCTCGGAGAAGACTTATCTCGACTCCAACGAGCTCATCCTCAACATGGGCCCGCAGCATCCCTCGACCCACGGCGTGTTGCGCGTCATCCTGAAGCTGGACGGCGAGAAGGTGCTGGGGACGGAGTGCGTCATCGGCTACCTGCACCGCGGGGTGGAGAAGATCGCCGAGCACCGCACCTACGCCATGTTCAATCCCTACGTGGACCGCATGGACTACGTGGCCGCGGTCTCGAACGGCCTGGGCTACTGCGAGGCGGTGGAGAAGCTGATGAACGTGCAGGCGCCGCCGCGGGCCAACTACATCCGCGTGATCCTCACCGAGCTGAACCGCATGGCCAGCCACATGCTCTGGCTGGGGACGCACGCCCTCGACATCGGCGCCATCACCCCGCTCTTCTACACCTTCCGCGACCGGGAAGAGATCCTGAAGATCTTCGAGAAGTACTGCGGGGCGCGGCTGACCACGCACGCCTTCCGCATCGGCGGCTGCCTGTACGAGACCTACGACGGCTTCGAGGACGACGTCACCAAGTTCTGCAACTTCGTCGAGCCCAAGCTGGGCGAGTACGAGACCCTGCTGACCACCAACCGCATCTGGCTGGAGCGCACCAAGGGTGTGGGCTTCCTCTCCGCCGATGACTGCAAGGCCCTGGGCGTGACCGGGCCGGTGCTGCGCGCTTCCGGCGTCAAATGGGACCTGCGCAAGGCCCAGCCCTACGCCGCCTATAGCGACTTCGACTTCGACATCCCCACCGGTCAGAACGGCGACACCTACGACCGGTACCTGGTGCGCATCGCGGAGATGCATCAGTCGCTGCGCATCATCCGCCAGGCGGTCGGGGCCATTCCCGAAGGGCCCATCATGGCCAAGATCCCCAAGGTGCTGAAGCCGCCGGTGGGGGAGATCTACCACTCCATCGAGGCTCCCAAGGGCGAGCTGGGATACTTCATCGTCAGCGACGGCTCTACCCAGCCCTACCGCGTGCGCGTGCGCCCGCCCTCGTTCGTCAACTTGCAGGCGCTGGACAAGATGGTGCGCGGGTCGCTGGTGGCCGACGTGGTCGCCGTCATCGGGACCATCGACATCGTGCTGGGCGAGGTGGACCGCTGATGCAGGGCATCTGGGACAGCTTCGTCGGCTACCTCGACCCCAGCGTCCATACGACGCCGGGCGTGTACGGCGACCCCATCTGGGCGCTCATCTACATCCTGCTGGTCTTCACCGGCGTCTCCATCGCGGTGATGTCCATGAACTGGCTGGAGCGCAAGATCCTGGCGCACATGCAGGTGCGCCTGGGACCCATGCGCGTGGGCCCGCACGGATTGCTGCAGCCCATCGCCGACGCCATCAAGCTGCTCATCAAGGAAGATATCATGCCCTCCGGCGCCGACAAGGCGCTGTTCTGGATGGCGCCGGTGGTCATCGTCATCACCTCTTTCGCCGTCTATACCGTCATCCCCTTCGGCCCGGCGCACGCCGTCACCGACATGAACATCGGATTGCTGTTCATGCTGGGCGTGTCGTCGCTGAGCGTGCTGGGCATCATCATGGCGGGCTGGGCGTCGAACTCGCACTATCCGCTGATGGGGGCGCTGCGCTCCAGCGCGCAGATGGTCTCCTACGAAGTGGCCATGGGCATGGCCGTGATCTCTGCCGTGCTCATGACCAGCCTGAACGCCACCGGCACCGGCACGCTGAGCATGATCGGCATCGTGCAGGCGCAGGAGCAGCAGCAGATCTGGTTCCTCTTCAAGTTTTTTCCGCTCGGCTTGCTGGCCTTCTTCATCTTCGCCGTGGCCATGGTGGCGGAGACCAATCGCGCCCCCTTCGACCTGCCCGAAGCCGAGTCCGAGCTGGTGGCCGGCTTCCATACCGAGTACTCCGGCTTCCGCTGGTCGCTCTTCTTCCTGGCGGAGTACGCCGCGATGATCGCGGTTTCCTCCATCGGCGTCACCCTGTGGCTGGGGGGGTGGATGCGGCCCTTTGCGACCTGGCACGGCCCCGAGGTCACCATTCCGTGGTTCTGGGAGAAGTCGAGCGTGCTGGCGCACACCGGCGCCCTGGACCTGGCGTTTGCCCTGTTCCCCGCGCTGGCCTTCTTTGTGCTGGCGGCGCTGGCGGCGCGCGCCACCATCCGCTTCCCCAAGCACCCACTGATGCGGATCCAGCGCATCGGCCTGGCGGGCTTCGGCGCCGTCCTGGGCGGGATCGGGCTGCTCTTGCTCGTGCCCCCGGTGCGCGACCGCATCCAGGACGTCTCCTGGTTCACCTTCAAGGTCGCCGTCTTCATGTATATGTACATCTGGTATCGCGGCACGTTCCCGCGCTACCGCTTTGACCAGCTCATGCATCTGGGCTGGAAGTTCATGATCCCGACCGGGATCGCGGTCCTGATCGGCACGGCTCTAGCGGGGGTGGTATGGGGGTAAACAAGCTGCTGCGAAAGATTTTTCTGGTGGACCTGCTCCAGGGACTGGCGCTGACCTTTCGCTACCAGGACCCGCGGGAGATCTACACCGAGCAGTATCCGCTGCAACGCCCGCAGGTGGCGGAGCGCTACCGGGGCGCGCCGCGGCTGAACGTCAACGCCGAAACCAATGAGACCCTGTGCATCGCCTGCGACCTGTGCGCGCTGGCGTGTCCCGAACACCTCATCATCGTCTCCAGCGAGCGCAACGAGAAGACCCGGCGCAAGGAGCTGACCAACTTCACCTACGACCTCAGCCGCTGCATGTTCTGCGGCTTGTGCGAGGATGCCTGCCCCACCGACGCGCTGGAACTCACCCAGGACTTCGAGCTGGCGAATTACACCCGCGAGGGCGCCATCTGGGACCGGCAGACGCTGGAACAGGGTCCGCAACCGACGGTTTACAAAAGATAAAGAAATGCAAAATTCAAAATGCAAAATGCAAAATGCAAAGTCAGACGCACGGTGAAACTCAAGGCGGTCAGGACTAGGAGTGAAGGCTAGAAGCTAGGAGCTGGAAGCTAGGCATGGAACCGGTAGCAACACCGTTCTTCTTCTACGGGCTGGCGGGGCTGGCGATTGTCAGCGCCCTGCTGGTCATCACGCTGAAGAACCCGATCCATTCCGCCATCTCGCTCATCTTCACGCTGCTCTCGCTCGCCGGGCTCTACCTCATGCTCTACGCGCCCTTCGTGGCCGGCGTGCAGATCATCCT
>CBRAFF010000060.1:0-7819 GCA_967755155.1 uncultured bacterium | reverse complement strand
GCTGACCGCCATGTCCCTGGCGGACCTCGACCGGCGCCTGCTCCAGGCGCTGCCCTGGCTGCTGCTTCGCTATCCCGAAGTGGACGCGGCCTGGCTGCTCGATCGCGCCCGTCGCCTCGACCTGCAGAACCGCCTGGGCTTCGTCGTCACTTTGGCGCGCGAGGTGCGCGAGTCCCGGGGCGAGCCCGTTCCGCCCAATCTCGCCGGACTCGAGGCAGCCCTCGACCGCAGCCGCCTGGCGCGCTTCGGCACTCTCTGCCAGACGTCGATGTCCGAGGAGGAAGGCCGCTACCTGTACGAGCATCGCTCGGAGACAGCCCGGCGCTGGAACCTGCTGACGGATCTCAACGCGGAAGAGCTGCCCTACGCGGGCGGAGGCTAGGGCAGGGACCGCCGGGAGCTAGTTCAGGAAGAAGCGACGGTAGAGCGTATCGCGCTGGGCGGGGCGGAAGCCGGCGTCGCGGATGATGCGCCGCAATTCCTCTTCGGTGGTGCAGTTCGAGGTCCCGGCGGCCTTGACCACGTTCTCCTCCAGCATCACCGAGCCTACGTCGTTGCCGCCGAAGCGCAGCCCCATCTGGCAGACCTTCAGGCCCTGCGTGACCCAGCTGGACTGCACGTTCTCGATGTTGGAAAGAAAGATGCGCGAAATGGCGAGGTTCTTCAGGTACTCGACCGAGGTGGCCTCGTCCCAGCCGCGGCCGCCCAGCGCGGTGTTCCCGGGCTGGAAGGTCCAGGGGATGAAGGCGGTGAAGCCACCGGTTTCTTCCTGGAGGTCGTAGATGTGCTGGAAGTGGTTCACGCGGTGGCGCAACTCCTCCCCGCAGCCGAACATCATGGTGGCGGTGGTGCGCATGCCCAGTTGGTGGGCGGTGCGATGGACGTTGAGCCAGTCGGCGGTCAGGCACTTCAATCGCGCCACCTTGTAGCGCACCTCGTCGTCGAGGATCTCGGCGCCGCCCCCGGGGATGGAGTCCAGCCCGGCGTCGCGCAGCCGCATGATGGTGTCGCGGATGGAGAGGCCCTCGAGGCCGGCGAAGTGAATGATCTCCGAAGCCGAGAAGCAATGCAGGTGCACCTGGGGGAAGCGCTGCTTGATGCCCAGCAGCAGGTCTTCATACCACTTCAGCGGCAGGTCGGGGTTGAGCCCGCCCTGCATCAGGACGCCCGTGCCGCCCAACTCCACCGTCTCGCGGATCTTCTCGTAGATGGTCTCGAAGTCGAGCACGTAGCCGTTGGCGCGGCCCGGGCCCTTCACCGGCGCGTAGAAGGCGCAGAAGGTGCAGTACTCGGTGCACAGGTTGGTGTAGTTGATGTTGCGGTCGATGATGTAGGTGACCACGCCCTCCGGGTGCAGCCGCCGGCGCACGGCGTCGGCCTCCATGCCGATGCCGATGAGGTCGTCGGAGCGGTAGAGGTCGAGGGCCTGTTGCGGGGTCAGTGACATGGGCCATCCAATTCTAAACCGCGAACGGGCGCTTCAGCCTTTCGCCGGCGCTTCCGCCCGTGCCGCCAGGAACTCCACCGGCCGGGACTGCGGAAGCAGCTCTGCCTCGGCCGCATAGCGGAAGAAGAGCTCCATGCCGGCGAGGTTCTCGGCGTCGAGCGAATAATCAATGTTCTCGGTCAGGTAGCTGACCACTTCGGCCTCGCTCAGCCCGACGCGCGGCGCCCACTCGCGCCCGAGTTGCGCCAGGTTCGCGGGCTCCAAGCCGCGGTCGCGCGACTGCTGGAAGATGCGTGCCAGCTCCGCCGGGGCCTGGGCCAGCGCTTCGCGCCGCACCGCCCAGAAGGCGAAGACGAACGGTTTCCCCGTCAGCCGGTGCCACTCCTCCGCCAGGTCGTAGACGAGGTACTGGGAGCGGCTGACAGTGAGCGCCGGGTCGCCGATGAGCAGCGCGGCGTCACACTTCGCCAGCATGGCCTCAAGGTCGGGCGCCATGGGGGTGAACTCGCGGTCGCCCCCGTGCCATTTGCGGAAGAGCAGCCGCGCCAGCAGCACCGAGGTCCGCGAAGAGGTGTCGGCGGCGACGGTGCGGATGTCGTCGATGGGGACTTTGCTCACCAGCACGATGGAGCGGACAGTGCGCTTGGTGGCGATCGCTACCTCGGGAATGACGACCAGGTCGGGAATGCCATGATAGGCGGCCACCGGGATGATTCCGATATCCGCTGCTCCGGCGCGCAGCTGCTCGGCGCAGGCCGAGGGCACCGTATACTCCAGGCGGAAATCGGCCTGCGCCGCGCCGCGTTGGAAGTCCCAGAGCAGGGGTGCGGTGTTCAGGAACGAGATCGCGGAGACGCGGATGGGCCGCATGGCTGGCTCTTGTCCGATTTTAACAAACCATCCGCGCACCCCGACTTGACAGGCAATTTTTGTGGTATGTACAGTCCGCGCAGTTTTTCTATTTCGAAGGAGCCGAACGATTCCCGCTGACTCGAAGCCCGCAAAGGATCCCGGCCACCTGCGGTGGCTGGCGCTGGCGCTCACGCCGCGGCTGGGGCCGGCGCGCGCCCGGTTGCTGGTGGAGCACTTCGGCGGAGTGGAGAACGTCTTCCGCGCCTCGCTGACCGAGCTCGAAGCCGCGGGACTGGAAGTGGCGTCAGCGCAGTCGCTGGCCACAGGCAAGTCGCTGGAGCTGGCGGAAAAAGAGGCGATCACCGCCAGCGCCGCCGGCGCCCAACTGCTGACGCTCGACGACCCGGGCTATCCCGCGCGCCTCCGCCAGATCTATGACCCGCCGGTGACGCTCTACGTCAAAGGCGACGCCGCGGCGCTCGCGCGCCCGTCGCTGGCAATCGTGGGCACGCGGCATCCCACGCCCTACGGATTGGGAATGGCAGAGCGACTCGCCTGCGACCTGGCCAACCGCGGCCTGGTCATCGTGAGCGGCCTGGCCCGCGGCATCGACACCGCCGCCCATCGCGGCGCGCTCACCGCCAAAGGAAGCACGGTCGCCATCTTCGGCACGGGCATCGACGTGATGTATCCCCGCGAGAACAGGAAGATCGCCGAGAGCCTGCTCCAACTGGGCGGGGCCTGGGTGACGGAGTTTCCGGTGGGCACATTCGCCGCGCCGCAGAATTTCCCCATCCGCAACCGCATCATCAGCGGGCTGGCGGTGGGGGTACTGGTGATCGAGGCGGGCGAGTACAGCGGCACGCGCATCACCTCGCGCTGCGCGCTGGAGCAGAACCGCGAAGTCTTCGCCGTCCCCGGCAACGTCACCTCCAAGGGCTCGTGGACCCCGAACACCCTCATCAAGCAGGGCGCCAAGCTGGTGGCGACCTGGGAAGACGTCTTCGAAGAGCTGCCCGCGGACGTACGCGCCGCGCTCGCGCCCGCGGCGGATTCTGCAACCGAAGCGGGTGGGACTGCATCTCTATTCGACGAGGAGGCGCTGCCTCCGCACGAGCGCCGGCTCTTCGCCCTGCTCAAGCCGGATGAGTCCACGCACATCGACGAACTGGTGGAGCGCCTGGAGCAGGAGATTTCCGCTTCTGAGATTTTCGCCGCGCTCTTTGAGCTCGAGTTGGCCGGCAAGATCCGGCAACTGCCCGGCAAGAATTTCGTTCGAAGCTTCTGAAAGCCTGCTGTCTTGCGCGGTTCGTGTAGTACCTAAAGCTGACAGTTCCATTCATTCCGTGCTAGTGTCGAAACCAGGGAGCAACATTGCCTAAAGCACTCGTCATAGTCGAATCGCCCGCCAAGGCGAAGACCATCAACAAATATCTGGGCAAGGACTACGAGGTCGAAGCTTCCTACGGCCACGTAAAAGATTTGCCCAAGAAGACCCTGGGTGTGGACCCGCAGAACGATTTCGAGACCGACTACGAGGTCATCCCCGGCAAGGAAAAGGTCCTGGCCAAGCTGAAGAAGATGGCCAAGACGGCCTCCGCCATCTACCTGGCGCCCGACCCGGACCGCGAGGGCGAAGCCATCGCCTTCCACCTGGCGGGCGAACTCACCGAAGGCGGCGGGAAAAAGAAGAAGAAGAAGGGCAACGGCATCCCCGTCCATCGCGTGACCTTCAACGAGATCACGGCCAAGGCGGTGCAGGCGGCCTTCGCCGACGCCCATGAGATCGACCAGAACCTGGTGGATGCGCAGCAGGCCCGCCGGGTGCTGGACCGCCTGGTGGGCTACCAGGTCTCGCCGCTGCTGTGGGACAAGGTGCGGCGCGGGCTCTCCGCCGGCCGGGTGCAGACGGTGGCACTGCGGCTGATCGTGGACCGCGAGCGCGAGATCAAGGCTTTCGAGAAGAAGGAGTACTGGACCATCGACGCTCACCTGGCGGGCCCCAAGCCTCCGGCCTTCGACGCGCGTTTCATCGGCCGCGGCGAGGAAAAGACCGAGGTGGGAAACGCCGAGCAGGCGGAGAAGATCCGCGCCGCGGTGGAGAAGGCGGACTGGAGCGTGGCCTCGGTGGACCGCAAGGAGCGCCGCCGCTTCGCCGCGCCTCCCTTCATCACCTCCAAGCTGCAACAGGATGCGGCGCGCAAGCTGCGCTTCAACGTCAAGCGCACCATGATGATCGCCCAGCGCTTGTACGAAGGCGTGGAGATCGGGGAGGAAGGCGCGGTCGGCCTCATCACCTACATGCGCACCGATTCCACCCGCGTTTCCGCCGACGCGCTCGCTGAGGTGCGCGAGCACATCGGCAGGGAATTCGGCCCCGCCTTCCTGCCGGAGACTGCCAACTTCTTCAAGTCGAAGAAGGGGGCGCAGGACGCGCACGAAGCCATCCGGCCGACCTCGGTGGCGCGGCATCCCGACGCCATCCGCCACTACCTGAAGGACGACCAGTACAAGGTGTACAAGCTCATCTGGCAGCGCTTCGTGGCTTCGCAGATGATGCCCGCCGTCTTCGACCAGACCACGGTGGAGATCGACGCGCGGCGCGCCGCCGAGTCGTTCCGCTTCCGCGTGACCGGCTCCGTGCTCAAGGCCGAAGGCTTCCTCAAGGTGTACGAGGAGTCGAAGGAGGCGCGCGACGAAGAGGACGAGGCGCTCAAGCACAAGCTGCCGCCGCTCGAGCCGGGGCAGAAGCTAACGCTCAAGGAGCTGAAGCCGGAGCAGCACTTCACCGAGCCGCCGCCGCGCTACAACGAAGCCTCGCTGGTGAAGGAACTGGAGGAGCGCGGCATCGGCCGTCCTTCCACCTACGCCACCATCCTCTCCACCATCCAGGAGCGGCAGTACGCGCAGAAGGTGGGCGCCAAGTTCGTGCCCACGGAGATCGGGCTGGTGGTCACCGACCTGCTGGTGAAGAATTTTCCCGACATCTTCGACTTCCAGTACACGGCGCGCCTGGAGGAAGAGCTGGACGAGATCGAAGAGGGTAAACAGAAGTGGACCGACGCCCTGGCCGAGTTCTACGAGAAGTTCGAGAAGGACCTCCGCTACGCCCAGAAGCACATGGAGAACATCAAGCGGATGGAGGTAGCGACAGATCAGACCTGTGAGCGCTGCCAATCTCCCCTGGTCATCAAGTGGGGCAAGCACGGGTCGTTTTACGCCTGCAGCGCCTACAAGAAAGACGACCCCAGTTCCTGCTCCTTCACCAAGGAGAACCCCATCGACCTGCCGGAACTGGATTCGGCCGAGCTGCAGGAGACCTCGCAGGAGGAGTACTGCGACAACTGCGGACAGATCATGGTGCTCAAGCGCGGGCGCTTCGGGACCTTCATGGCCTGCACTGGGTATCCGGAGTGCCGGACCACGCGGCGGCTGGACCAGGGCAAACGCGTGCCCGACATCCCGCTGGAGGAGAAGTGCCCGCAGTGCGGGCGCAACATGGTGCTGCGCCACGGGCGCTACGGCGAGTTCACCTCCTGCTCCGGCTACCCGGCGTGCAAGTACATCAAGCAGAACTTCATCGGGGTGAAGTGCCCGGAGTGCAAGCAGGGCGACCTGGTAGAGAAGAAAGCGCGGCAACGCGGCAACCTCTTCTACGGCTGCGCCCGCTACCCGGAGTGCAAGTTCACCTCCAATTGGAAGCCGGTGGCGGAGAAGTGCCCGCAGTGCGGCAGCGAGTACCTGGTGGAGAAGATGCTGAAGTCAGGCGCGGTGCTGGCCTGCCCCAACTCCCGGCGCAGCGAGGAAGACGAGCCGCGGCGGCGCGCCCGCAAGGACAAGCCCCCGGCCCAGGAAGCGGCGGTCAAGTGCGACTATTCCCGGCCGTTGCCGGCGCCGGTGGCGGCCGTCTAGCCCCCTGGCGTAAGATATCCGGCCTGCATTCAACCTCTATCTCAAAAGGAGTCCAGCCCATGGCCAAGCAGAAGAAAGCAACCGCAAAGGACGCGAGGGTGATCCTCCAGCTCTACGACCTGCGTCGCGAGACGGAGATGCGCAAGGCGCGCAACTTCTACGTCATGCAATTCAACCCGCAGTCCTTCGACGACGTGGTGAAAGTGGTGGGGGCCTTCGGCTCCGACGAGAACCGCTGGTTCCGCCAGATGGTCTCCTACTGGGAGATGGCGGCGTCGCTGGTGCTGCGCGGCGCGGTCCACGAGGAGCTCTTCATGGACTCCGCCGGGGAGATGTTCTTCACCTTCTACAAGATCAAGCCCTACCTGCCGCAACTGCGCAAGCAGTTCAACTCGCCCGAGTTCCTGGGCCACATGGACAAGCTCATCCATCGCTCGGCGGAGAACCGCAAGCGGATGAAGGTCATGGAGGAGCGCATGGCGCAGTTCGCCAAGATGCGCGCCGCCTCGGAGACCGGGAAGCGGGAGCCGGGCACGGTTGCGCCGAAGACCGAAGCGCGCACCGCGGCCAGAATCGCCTCCACCGGAGCCGGCCAGGCGTAATCCTCAGGAGATGTACTCGCGGATGTACTCGTCGCGCGAGGCGGCGAGTTCGCGGGAGGCGCCGTCGAAGATCACTTTCCCCTCGCGCAGGACCAGGAACGTGGTGTGCACGTCGGTGCGGGAGGCCAGGGCCAGCGGGCGCATCTCGTTGGCCGCGCTGTCGAAGTAGTGGGAGGCCATCATGAAGCCGTCCTGCAGGCGGTGGCTGACCAGCAGCGCGCTGGTCTTGTAGACATCGCGCTGCTTCACCAGCAGTTCGATGATGGTGGTGGAAGTGATGGGGTCGAGGCCGCCGGTGGGCGAGTCATAGAGCAGAAGCTCCGGCTCGCTCGCCATGGCGCGCGCGATGGCCACCCTGCGCCGCATCCCGCCGGAAAGCTCCGAGGGCAGCTTGGCCAGGGTGTGCTCCAGTTCCACGAAGCGCAGCACCTCCACCACCCGCCGGTGGATCTCCTCCTCGGGCAGCTTGCCCTCCTCCTGTAGGCGGAAGGCGACGTTCTCCTCCACGTTGAGCGAGTCGAACAGCGCGCTCTCCTGGAAGACCATGCCGATGCGCCGCCGCAGGTCGAACAGCTCTTCCTCCGGCATGGCGCTGACGTCTTGCCCCAGCACCGAGATGCGGCCGCGGTCCGGCTTGATGAGTCCCAGCACCAGCTTGAGGATGGTGGTCTTGCCCGCGCCCGCCACCCCCAGCAGGCACTTGGTCTCCCCTCGCGGCAATTGGAAGGAGACGCCGTCCAGCACCGGCTTGTCTTCGAATTCGATGGCCACGTCCTCGAAGACGATGGTGGCGCCGCTCTGTTCGGCGGCGGGTGCGGCGGTGCCGCGGGGCGGTGTGAGCGTGGTGGACATGGGGTTCGCGCCTACGTGAACCAGGCGATCAACAGCTTAGTGACGAAAAAATTCGTGGCCAGGATGAGCACCGACGAAGCCACCACCGCCTGGGTGGTGGCGCGGCCCACTCCCTGCGTGCCTCCCCGGGCCGTGAGTCCGTAGTAACAGCCCA
>CBRAFF010000059.1:0-7875 GCA_967755155.1 uncultured bacterium | reverse complement strand
CGTCACCGGCACGCTGGGCGACGGGAACTCGAGCGTCATCCCCGCCATCAGCCTGAGCCAGGAAGACGGTCAGGTGATCCAGGGCGGCTACATCGGCCAATTCGGCTCGCTGGAGAACCAGCCGCCGACCTCGCCGGCCAGCGGCTACCAGGAGTGGGACGGCACCTCGATGGCGACTCCGCACGTCAGCGGCGTGGCGGCGCTGGTCTGGAGCCACTTCCCTGCCTGCACCAACGACCAGATCCGCCTCGCGTTGCAGGCGACCGCCGAGGATCTGGGCGATCCCGGCCGCGACACCAGTTACGGCTTCGGTCTGATCCGCGCCAAAGCTGCCTATGACTACCTGACCGCTAATGGGTGCCCGGCGCCGCCGCCACCTCCACCCCCGCCTCCGCCCGGCACCAACTGCACCAGTCCGGGCGACGGCCTGAACGACGAGTTCAGCCCCATCATCTGCGACGTGACCGCGTTCTCGACGTCGAAGCGCGGGAACTTCGCGGTGACGTGGACCACCGACCGCCCGGCGGACAGTATGATCTGGTTCACCTGCTGCGGCATTTTCTCCGACCCGGAGCTGGTGCTGAGCCATCGCATGGACTTCCGGGGGCGGAAGGGCACGACCTACGAGTACTACGTCTTCGCCACCGACGTGAATGGGTACGCGGGTGCGGCGGGGCCGTTCTACTTCAAACCTTAGCTGGGCGGCTCCAATCCGCCCCACACAAACAGCATGGGAGCGGCCAGCAATAGCCGCTCTTTTTTTCTGTAGCGCAGCCCGGTTTAGTTAGCGAAGGTTCATCACCAGCAACTTGCGCTCGGTCATTGATACGCGCGTCTCGGGAGAGACGGCTTCAGCGCCCGCCCTTGCGCGCTTCCGCCTCCGCCAGCCAGCCGCGGCGCAGCTTCTCCTGGGGAATGCTGGAGAGATAGGGCTTCACGTCGAGGATGGACGTGCCGTCGAGCATGTCCACGCCGCGGACGTGCAGTTGCAACCCGTCGCGCCGCAGCAGCTCGACCACGGTCAGGCCGATAGGGTTGGGGCGATAGGGAGAGCGCGTGGCAAAGACGCCGTGCGGGCGGTCGTCCGAGGGCGGCGTTCCCAGCAACTCGAAGCCTTGCGCGCGGTCGAATTCCCAGAGCACGTATAGGTGGGAAAAGCCCTCGATGTCCTTCAGGCCGGGTTCGAACTCCGGCAGGATCTCCAGCGTGCCCTCGGCCTCGTGCCTGGCGCCCAGTCCCTTGGGAACGTCTGCGGTATCCTTATGCGGACTTCGGACAAAACCGATGGGCCGGGGCGCGAACATGGGAATCCTGTCGTTGGTCGTTGGCTGTAGGCCGCCGGTCACCGGTCGCGGCAATCAGTTCTTGAGCTTCTTGCGCTCGCAAGCCGCGACGATGGTGGCCGGGTCGATGGCTTCCTTGTCGAGCACCATCTCCGCCACCTTGCCGTCCTTGTCGATCAGGATGTTGACCCGGCGCGGGCCCTTGTATCCCTTGTTGTAGAGGCCGTACTTGCGGGTGACTTCCCCGCCCCAGTCGCTCAACAGCGGAAAGGTGACGCCGATGGAGTCGGCGAAGGCCTTATTGGCGTAAGGGCTGTCCATGCTCACACCCAGGACCTGGGTGTCGGTGGCTTCCAGCTTGGCCAGGTTCTGCTGGAAGTTTTTCATTTGCAGCGTTCAACCGCCGGTGAAAGCAAAAATGTAGAAGGCCAGCACCACGTTCTTCTTGCCGCGGTAGTCGCGCAGCGAGACTTCCTTCAACTCCTTGCCGTCGAGGTACTTCAGGGTGAAGTCGGGCGCCAGGGCGCCTACCTTGACCTTGGGAGTCGGCGGAGGCGGCGGCGTCTTCTTGGTAGTCTCGGCCCGCAGTTGGCGGGAATCGGGCGATTGCAGCCAGCCGGTCAGCACCAGGCCGGCGGCGAGCACGGCCAACAGCAGTTTGCGCATGAGAGCGGCTCCCTCCAGGGCGCTTGCAGGCAAGCCTACCCCGCTGGGCAGCCGGAGGTCAAACGGCGTTGCGCGGAGCGGCCGCAACCGTTACATTGGTGAACCACAATTCACTCCCAACTGTGACCACACAGGCAGCGAGCAAGCCCAAGCCGTCGCGCAGCTACGGCTCCAGCCGGGGCGGGAGCGCGGCCCGCTCCGCAAAGTACCAGCGCATCCTGGACGCGGCGGTGGAGGTGATCGCGGAGAGCGGCTACTTCCAGGCGCGGGTGACGGACATCGCGGCGCGCGCCGGCGTGGCCGACGGCACCATCTATCTCTACTTCAAGAACAAGGAGCAGGTGCTGATGGCGGCCATTGATTCCGCCTTCGCCGCTTTCCTGAAGCGCGCCCGGGCGGAACTCTCCCACACGCCGGACCCTCGGGAGCGCCTGCGGCGGCTGGCGCAACTGCACCTGGAAGCCCTGGGCGCCAACCGCAGCCTGGCCATCGTCTTCCAGACCGAGCTGCGCCAGAGCGCCAAGTTTCTGGCGCAGTTCTCGCATCATCAGCTTATCGAGTACTTCAACCTGATCCGCGCCGAGGTGCGCGAGGGCCAGCGCGCCGGGGTCTTCCGCCCCGAGCTCTCGGACAAGATCGTGGCCAACTGCTTCTTCGGCGCCCTGGACGAGATGGTTACTTCCTGGATGCTGAGCGAGCATGACTATCCCCTGGCCGGCGCGGCGGACGCCGTTGTGGACGTGATCCTGAAAGGCATGGAGACGCGGGCACAAGCATGAACACCATCAACCAGGTCTTCTACGAGGCCATCGAGCGCAACCTCGACCGCCAGGTCCTGTTCAAGCAGACCATCCAGTGGATCCCCATCTCCGCCAGCGAGCTCTACCGCGACGTAGCGGGGACGGCGCGCTCGCTCGCCGCCTGGGGCATCGGCAAGGGCGACCGCGTCGCCATCCTCAGCGAGAACCGCCCGGAGTGGGCAGTGGCCGATTTCGCAACCCTGATGATCGGCGCCGTCGTGGTCCCCATCTACACCACACTGACCGCCGAGCAGACGGCCTACCTGCTCAAGGACTCCGGAGCGCGGGTCATCTTCGTCTCCACCTCCGAGCAGCTCAAGAAGGTGCTTTCCATCAAGGGAACGACGGCGCTGGAGAAGATCGTGGTGATGGATTACATCGGCATCACCGAGGGCATCCCCATGCACCGGCTGATGGTGAACCAGCCCAAGCGCCGCGACCCGGAGCTCGACGCCCGCGCCCGGGCCGTCGGCCCCGGCGACTGGGCCACGCTCATCTACACCTCGGGCACCACCGGCAAGCCCAAGGGCGTGGTGCTCACCCATGGCAACCTGGCCTCCAACCTCGAGCACATCGACCGCTTCCAGTGGACGCCGGGCGAGCTCGGCATCTCCTTCCTTCCCCTCTCGCACATCACCGCGCGCCACCTGGACTACACCTTCTACAAGCGCGGCGTGACCATCGCCTACTGCCCCACCCTGGAGCAGCTTCCCCAAGCGCTGCTGGAGCTGCGGCCGACGGTGTTCGTCGGCGTGCCTCGCGTTTATGAGAAGGCCCGCGCCTACATCGAGCGCACCAGCCAACACTTTCTGAAGCGGCGCATCTACAACTGGGCGCTGAGCGTGGGACGCGCGCACAAGGACGAGGTCCTGGCGGGCAAACAACCCACCGGCCTGGCCTGGAAGCTGGCCGATGCTCTCTTGTTTTCCAAAGTGCGCAACAACTCGGGAGGGCGGGTCCACACCTACATCTCCGGCGGCGCGCCGTTGGGCGTGGAACTGGCGCAGTGGTTCGCCTCGGTGGGCATTGTGCTGCTCGAGGGCTACGGCCTCACGGAGACTTCGCCCGTCATCGCCGTCAACACACCGGCGGAACACAAACTGGGCACGGTGGGCAAGCCCGTCCCCAACGTCCAGGTGAAGATCGCCGAGGACGGCGAGATCCTGGTGAAGGGTCCCTCGGTCTTCGAGAGCTACTGGAACCTGCCGGAGGAGACCAAGGCCGCCTTCGAGGACGGCTGGTTCAAGACCGGCGACATCGGCAGCCTGGACGCCGACGGCTACCTCTCCATCACCGACCGCAAGAAGGACCTCATCAAGACCTCGGGCGGGAAGTTCATCGCGCCGCAGCCGCTGGAGAACGCGCTGAAGTCGAACCCGCTGGTGGCGCAGGCCGCCGTCATCGGCGACCGGCAGCGTTTCGCCCTGGTCATCATCTCCCCCGACTTCCGCATGCTGGAGGACTGGGCGCGGGCCAACGGCGTGAGCTTCGCCGGCCACCAGCAGCTCGTCGCCGAGCCCCGCATCCGCGCGCTCTTCGACGGCATCGTGGCCGACCTGAACCAGCGCCTAGCCCAGTTCGAGACCCTCAAGAAGGTGCTGCTGGTGCCGGACGAGTTTTCGGTCGCCTCCGGCGAGCTCACGCCTAGCATGAAGCTGCGGCGGCGGGTGGTCGAGGAACGCTACCGTGCCCAAATCGAAGCGCTGTACGCCCAGGAAAAGCCCGACGCCGTACCCTCACTCTGAGGAATGGACGCAAGCAAGTCCCTCCCATTCGGCTTCGCTCAGGTGGGTGGCCCACATTTGCCGCCTCTGCAAATGTGGGGCGGTTCAGCGACAGCGGTCAGGCAGAGCCCCACATTTGCCCGCTGAAGAGCAACGACGACTCAACAGAGTGTCGCGGCGGTCAAATGTGGGGCACCCGAGAGCGACGGGGCGAGGGTGTGATTACAATATCCCTATGGACTCCTTAATCATCGCGGGCCGGACCTTTCGCTCGCGGCTCATCGTGGGAACCGGCAAGTACAAATCCGGGCAGGAGACGGCGCGGGCGCTCGAAGCCTCGGGGGCGGAGATGGTCACCGTCGCCGTGCGCCGCGTGAACCTGGACCGCTCCAAGGACTCGTTGCTCGACTTCATCGATCCCAAGCGCTACTTCCTGCTGCCCAACACCGCCGGCTGCTACACCGCCGACGACGCCATCCGCACCGCCCGCCTGGGCCGCGAGGTGGGACTCTCCGACTGGGTGAAGGTCGAGGTCATCGGAGACGAGCGCACGCTCTATCCCGATGTCCTGGCCACGGTGGAAGCCACCAAGGTTCTGGTGAAGGACGGTTTCACGGTGCTGCCTTACACGTCGGATGACCTAGTCGTGGCGAAGCGTCTGCTCGATGCCGGCGCGAGCGCCATCATGCCGCTGGGCGCGCCCATCGGCAGCGGCCTGGGCATCCAGAACGCCGCCAACCTGCGCATCCTGCGGGAGATGATCACCGGCGTGCCGCTGATCGTGGACGCGGGCGTGGGCACGGCGTCGGACGCCGCCATCGCCATGGAGCTGGGTGCGGACGCGGTGCTGATGAACTCCGGCATCGCCCACGCCGACGATCCGGTGCTGATGGCCGAAGCCATGAACCACGCCGTGCTCGCCGGCCGCGCCGCCTATCTCGCCGGGCGCATGCCCAAGAAGCTCTATGCCACCGCCAGCTCGCCGCTCGAAGGCGTGGTGAAATAGCCTTCGTCCAAAAAAGAAACGGGCGGCCCCGGCCGCCCGTTCAGTCTTGCAGCAGGAAACTCACTTCATCATAGCAACGCTTGCCACGTGGACGGATTTCTTCTCCTTGTCCACGTGAGCCTGGATGGTCACGTGATGGCCTTCGTGCCCGGCCAGCGCGTCGGGGTTTTCCACCACCCAGACGCTCTTGTCGGTATCAGAGACGAATGCCATCTTCGCGCCCTTCTCGATGCACTTCTTGACGCAGGCTTCGCCGCCCGCGCTCGCATGCTTGGTGGCGCAACCGGTCTCGCTCACCCACCCGTTGATGCTGCTGGCCTTGCCCTTGTCACTGGCAAAGGCCGACACCACAAACAGGGCAAGTGCCATCACCAGTAAAACCAAAAAGAGCTTCTTCATATCCTTAGGTTCTCCTCTCATCCGCAGTATCGATTCTTGATGCCGGCGGGTTTGCCGCCGTCGCTGCCTAACACGCACAACCCGGTACCCGGTTTGGAGCCATCTTTTTACAGCTTCCCCGATGCAGATGCAAATCGGGCGCTTGGGGATGGCTGAGGGTCAGATAGGCCCGCGGGAACGCTGCAGCTACTGCTTCTTTTCGGCCACCGCGGACGAGGAGTTCTTCTGCGCCGGGGGCGGGTTGGGCAGGGTGTAGACCACCTCCCCGGGGCGGGCGTAGCGCAACTGCTCGCGCGCTTCCTTCTCCACCGCCTTGGGATCGCTCTTGAGGGATTCGATCTGCCTGGCCAGCCGCTCGTTCTCCACCTGGAGCTGCTGCACTTCCTTCTCCAGCTTGCGGTATTCGACGCGCTTCTGCTGGTAGGGAAAGAGGCCGTTGGGCCCGGCGACCACGTGCACGGCCAGCAGGCAGGCCAGCAGCGCCACACCCGCGGTCGCCAGCTTGCGGCGCGAGCGCAAGAACCACTCGGTGGCGCGCTCGGCCGCTGCCACCATCTGCTTGCCCGGGTTTTGCCGACTACGCCTCAAAAATCCACTCCCGCGCCGCTGCGCTCAACTTGGCCAGTTCCTCGGGCGAGCGCGCCTCGGAATAGACGCGAACCACCGGCTCCGTTCCCGAAAGCCGGTAGCACACCCACGAGCCGTCCTCCAGCACCAGCTTCAGGCCGTCGATGCGCACCGCCTGGCTCACGCGGCGCCCGCACAACTCGCGCGGCTCTGCCGTTAACTTACTAGTGAACGTCTGTTGGACCTCCGGCGTCAAGCGGAAGTTCTCCCGTTTGGGGTAAAAGGAACCAACTTCGGCAAATAGCGCCTGCAATTGTTCTCCGAGAGAGGTCCCGCGGCGGGCCACCATCTCGCAGCACAGCAGCCCGGCCAAGACGCCATCCTTCTCCGGGACGTGGTGGCGGATGGAAAGCCCGGCGCTCTCCTCGCCGCCGATGGCGATCTTGTCCTGCTGGATGAGCTCGCCGATGTACTTGAAGCCCACCGGGGTCTCGTACAGCTCCACCCCGTGGCGCTGGGCGAGCGCGTTGATGAGGTTGGTGGTGGAGACCGATTTGGCCACGCCGTTCTTCCAGCCCCGGGTCTCGACCAGGTAGTCGAAGAGCAGGGCGATGACGTAGTTGGGCTGGAGGAAGGTGCCGTCGCGGTCCACGACGCCGAAGCGGTCGGCGTCGCCGTCGGTGGCCACGCCGATGCCGGCGCCGGTCTCCTTCATCTTCTGGCGGAGGTCGTTGAGCAAGTGGTCGTCGGGCTCGGGAGCGTGGCCGCCGAAGAGCACGTCGCGATAGCTGTGCACCGCGGCCACGGGAACGCCGGCCTCGCGCAGCAGCGAGTCGGCGTAGCCTACACCCGCGCCCCACATCGGATCGCAGGCCACCTTCAACCCCGCCTTGCGGATGGCGTCGAGGTCTACGATCTCCTTCAGCCGCGCCAGGTACGCCGGCTTGACGTCGATGGGCTCGGCCCGTGTGGCACAGCCGCCCTCGGCTGTGGCCTGCTTGTCGGCCGCAACGATCTCGGCCTCGATCTTCTTCGTGACCTCGGGCAGCGCGGGCGCGCCGTCGGGAGTGGAGAACTTGATGCCGTTATATTCGGGAGGATTGTGCGAGGCGGTGAAGTTGATAGCGCCGTCGGTCTTCAGGCGGCGCACCTCGAAGGCGAGGGCCGGGGTGGGCGCGGGCTCGGCCACCACCAGGGGTGTGATGCCGTGGGCGCTCAGGATCCCCGCCGCCGTGGAAACGAAGGTCTCGCCCAGAAAGCGCGGGTCGCGGCCCACGATGAGCCGGGCCCCGGAGGGCTTCTGCGCGCTCACGTAGCGGGCGATGCCGATGACGGCGCGGCGCACGTTGGCGAAGGTGAAGTCCTCGCACAGCACCGCCCGCCAGCCCGAGGTGCCGAATTTTATCTGCGTCATAAAATGCTTACCGCGG
>CBRAFF010000058.1:0-7918 GCA_967755155.1 uncultured bacterium | reverse complement strand
CTCCAGCTGGTCCTTCCAGATATCCCGATACTCCTTCGGGAAGTAGCGCTGCATGAAGAGCGAGGCAGAAAGCTCTGAGAACCCTTCGCTCATCCATTGGTCGCGATAGGACCCCCAGCCCACGGTGTGTCCCCACCACTGGTGCGCGACCTCATGCGGCGCCACGGTCTTCCAATACCCTCGCGTGTCGTCCAGCCCGAAGAAGTGGCGCTGGGTGCTATCCAGATAAGAGCAAATGGGGAGGTAGACCAGGCCCGGCCATGCTTGACCGAAGGTGCAGGCGGTCTGCTGGGTCATGGCCACGCGCTTGTAGGAGATCGGGCCGAAGTAGTTGGTGTAGATTTCCATCGAGCCCATGGCTTCGGCCAACGGCTTCTTCATCAGACTGACAGGGCTGAGGTTCCCGGTGGCCGCGCCGCCGCTGAGCAGACTCCAGGAGTCTGGCGGACTCTCGTTGGCGAAGGAGAGGATCACGGTGCCATCCGGCATTTTGCCCTCCTCCACCTTGAACTGTCCCAGATTGAAGCCGGCCACCGCGGTCGGCACCTCAGTCTTCCATTCTGACAGACTAATGTTGCCCTCGACGGTTTCCCGCACCAGAGTGCCACTGCCCACCAGGCGGATGTTTTTGGGCACTTGGAAGGTCATGCCATACTGGGCGTAGTCGCCGAACGTGGTGTTGGGGTACCAGTTCACGCGGGCGACGGGAAAGTAGTTGCCCGCACCCTCGTTGGAAACCGCGTCCTTTCCGCTGTAGGTCGTGGTGATGGTAAAGCTCTCTCCCCGGTTCAGCGCTTTGGGCAGGATCACAAAAAAGTCGGCGTCCTGGTCCTTGTCCTCCTGGATGAAGCTCAGTTGTGCGCCGCTGGAATCGGTCACGCTCTCTACGCGCAGCTTGGAAAACAGGGAAAAAGGAACGACGCGCACTCCGTTCCCTAGGGCTTTGAACGTTGTGGTTGCCTTCCCGTTCAGCCGCCCGCTCTTTTCGATCTGGGTGTCGAGCTGCTGCTTCTCGATGTCAATCAGTCCGTTCTGCTCTGTGCCCTTCGCCTTTCCGTTCTTGTATTCCTCGCTGTAGTGAAAGGAGGCCCAGATCCCGAACTTGTTCTCGTCCCAGGTATAGAGAGCGACCTCCTCGGGGGCCAGAACCCCATGGGGGTCGTTGATGTATACCGTCTTGCCGCTGTACTTCTTGCCTTTAATGAACGCGACGAACAACTTTCCGGGGTCCGGGCTCAGGACGTCTTCTAGGATGCGGCCGTGGAGGTTTTCTTTCATTTTGGTCCGCAGGGCGTCGTTGACCTCCTTCAAACTCCCGGCGCCGTTGCCCGCCGGGCCCGCGCTCACCCCCGCCGACTTCTTGATCTCCTCGTAGGTGCCGTCGGTGAAGCGCAGCACCAGCTCGCTGAACTCCTCCGTGATGCCGGGCTCCTTGGTCAAGAGGGAGAGCGACTTCTTTTCCATCTCCAGCGGCGGGACCAGGTTGAAGCTCCCGTCGCCCAGGAACACCGCGCCCGTGACCTTGCCGTTCACCGGCGCCAGGAAGTAAAGGCTCCCGCTGCGGAAGGTGAAGGTGGCGGCGTCGCGCTTGAGCACCAGGTTGTTGGCCGCCGAGGTCTCGCCGCTGAATCCCACGTTGCGCAGTTGTTGGTAGGTGGGGTCGGAGTTGGCCTTGGCGGGCGCGCCTGCGGGGATTGGCGCCGGCTCCGGCCGTTTCTCCAGCGTCTGCGCGGCGGCCGCGCCAGTCAGGAGCAGCAAGAAGATGATTGCGAGGCAACGTCGGTTCATGGGCCACCCACGATGAGAGAAGTTGGTTGCTGGAACCGCCAAGTATGGACCCGCGCGCTTGAATGTCAATGGCGCAGCGTGTCTTGTTCCGAAAACAGAACAAGAACGAAAGCTCTCAGTACTTGGGCATCTTGGGGTCGATGCGGTCGGCCCACGCCAGAATCCCGCCGGTCAGGTTCCACACCTTGCGGAAGCCGGCTTTCTGGAGGAACTCCACCGCCTCGGCGCTGCGCCCGCCGGAGCGGCAGTGGGCGACGATCTCGCGGCTGGAGTCGAGCTCGTGCATCCGCTTGGGCAGGTCGCCCAACGGGATGAGGTGGCCCGCGAGGTTGCAGATCTGGTATTCGTGCGGCTCGCGCACGTCGAGGACGAAGACGTCCTCCCCGGCGTCCAGCTTGCGCTTCAACTCTTCTACCTCGATGGCGGGCATGGCGGTGCTCACGGACGCCTCCTCGGCGCGGACGCCGCAGAATTCCTGATAGTCGATCAGCTCCCGGATGGTCGGATCCGCTCCGCACACCGGGCACTGGGGATTCTTGCGCAGCTTAAGCTCGCGGAACTTCATGCCCAGGGCGTCCACCATCAGCAGCCGCCCGATCAGCGACTGCTCGCGGGGCGCGCCCAGGATGAGCTTGACCGTCTCCGTCGCCTGGATCACCCCCACCAGTCCCGGCAGGATGCCCAGCACTCCGCCTTCGGCGCAGGAGGGCACCAGCCCCGGCGGCGGCGGTTCGGGATACAGGCAGCGGTAGCACGGCCCGTCTTTTGTCGCGAAGACGCTGGCCTGCCCCTCGAAGCGGAAGATGGAGCCATAGACGTTGGGCTTGCCGGTGAGCACGCAGGCGTCGTTCACCAGGTAGCGGGTGGGGAAGTTGTCGGTGCCGTCGGCGACGATGTCGAACTGGCGGAAGATGTCGAGCGCGTTGCCGCTGGTCAACTTGGTCTCGAACTTCCGCACCTCGACCTGCGGGTTGATGCCGGCCAGGGTCTCCGCCGCCGAATCGAGCTTCTTGCGCCCCACGTCGGAGGTCGAATGCAGGATCTGCCGCTGCAGGTTGGTGAAGTCCACCACGTCGAAGTCCACCAGGCCCAGCGTGCCCACGCCCGCCGCCGCCAGGTACATGGCCAGCGGCGACCCCAGCCCGCCCGCCCCGATGCACAGCACCTTCGCCGCCTTCAGCTTGAGCTGGCCCTCCATGCCCACCTCGGGCAGAAGCAGGTGGCGCGAATAGCGCTGCACCTCCTCGTTCGAAAGCGCTACCGCCTCGGTTCCGGGCTTTTGGGTCAGGGCTGGCATGACGGCTAGGGTTCCTGCTCCAATTCTATGCTTCTCCACCCGCGATGGACGGAACAATAGAGAGCGAATCGCCTTCCTTCACCGGCGTGTTCTCCTGCTGCAGATAGCGGATGTCCTCATCGTTCAGGTAGATGTTCACGAAGGCGCGCAGCTTGCCCTCCTCGTTGTAGAGATGGCGGCGCAGAGCCGGATACTGCGAGGTCAGGTTGGCCAGGGCTTCGCCGGCCGTGCGGCCCGCCACCTCCACCGCTTCGTTCTTGTCTGCGTACTGGCGCAGGGGAGTGGGGATGTGGATCTTCATACTCCCCCTTAGATGTAAGCCGCGCCTAGCGGGATTCAACCGGAGCGGCCGAGGGAAAGGGCTCGATCTCCTCGTCCAGGAAGCACTTGTCTTCTTCGCCGTTCCCCGCTAGGACGAAGGCACAGGTCCGTCCGGCCAGGCCGCCCTCGATCGCCGTGATCACGTAGCAGCAGCCCGTCCAGTGCGCCTCGGCCAGGTCGGTGGCCGACCAGCGCGCCGGGTGGTCGGGATGCGAGTGGTAGAAGCCGACCACATCCTCCCCGCGCTCCCGCGCCTCGCGCTGGATGCGGACGAGCTCCTTGGGGTCGATGTTGTAGCGGTTCTCGGGCGAGTCCGTACGCGTATTGCCGCAGCGCTCGACCGAGCTCACCCGGCGCCCGCCGTCCTCCAGCTGCCCCAGCAGCACCCCGCAACACTCGTGCGGGTAGGTTTCTTCGCCGTGCTTCCGCAGCGAATCGAGGTCGGATTGCCCGATCTTCAGCATTTTGTCGAGCCGGCGTCTCGCCGGCTGGATGGCGCGCGTCCCGCCCGCCCGGGGGCCGCCCGGGCGGCGGCGCTACTCCTCCCAGAACCGCTCGCTCAGGTACTTGTCGCCGGAATCCGGGAAGATGGTGACGATCACTCCATTTTCTCCCTGTGCCGCCAGCTCCCGGGCGACGTGCAGGCAGCCAAACAGGGCCGCTCCTGAGGAGACGCCCACCAGCAGACCCTCTTCGCGCGCCAGCCGGCGTACCATCTCGTAGGCGTTCTCGGTGGCCACGCCCAGGTCGCGGCTGGCCAGCGCCGGGTCGTAAATCTTGGGCACGATGGCCGTGGCCATGTGCTTGGCACCCTCGATGCCGTGGAAGGCGGAGTCAGGCTGCAGCGAGATGCAGTGCACCTGGGGGTTCAGCTCCTTCAGCCGCCGCGCCGTGCCCACGAACGTCCCACTGGTGCCCAGCATGGCCGCAAAATGGGTCACGCGGCCTTCGCTCTGCTGCCAGATCTCGTTGGCCGTGCCGGTGTAGTGGGCGCGCCAGTTGGCGTCGTTCGAGTACTGGTCGGCGTAGAAGTATTTCTCCGGCTCGGCGGCCGCCAGCTCCCGCGCTTTGCGGATGGCTCCGTCGGAGCCCTCGCCCGGGTCGGTGTACACAATCTCCGCCCCGTAGGCCTTGAGGATGCGCTTGCGCTCTTCCGAGGCATTGGACGGCATACACAGCGTCACCGGGAAGCCCTTGGCCGCTCCGATCATGGCGTAGGCAATCCCGGTGTTACCGCTGGTGGCATCCAGTAGGCGCCGGCCGGGCCGCAGCCCGCCCTCGCGCTCCGTCGCCGCCACAATGGCCGCCGCCGCCCGGTCCTTCACCGAGCCGCCGGGGTTGAGCCACTCCGCCTTGGCCAGAATCTGGACGCCCGCCAGGCCCTGGGTCAGCCGCTCGATGCGCACCAGCGGCGTATTCCCCACCCGCTCCAGGGCGAACTCTCCCAGGCGCTTGGGGGCTAGAGGAACGATTTTTTGCGAGGCCCGTATCAAATCTGCAACCCGTTGCTAAATTATTGTAAATACTGCCATCTATCGGCTATCGGTTGCCGGCAGCACCTCACTAGTCTATAAAAAGTCCGCGCCCACGGGCAACGAAGCGCGTCCAAGACTATATCGTATGCTGTAGACCGCCCCCTGTGGCGGTCCAGCTTTCTGGGGAGAAGAGATGGGACTGTTCGGGAAACCCAAGGCGCGGGACTACGACCAGGTGGTGGCCTGGTTGCGCGACCACGGCTTCGAGCTGCTGGAGGCCCCCGCCACCCCCCACCGCATCTTCCTCAAGAAGCACAACTGCTCGGCCGCCATCGAGAAGGACGAGCAGGGCGGCGTGCGCCTGTTCGCCAAGCCCGGGCACCTGATCGCGGGCGAGATCTCCAAGCTCATCGACCGCGGCTACCAGAAGTTCCTCATGACCTCGAAGAGCGAGGTGCCGGCCACCGCCGACCACCTGCGCGCCCTGCACCAGTTCAGCCAGGAGCTGAAGGAAGCCCTGGGCTCCACCAGCCTGTACAACGAATCGCTGGGCACGGTGAGCGACCGCTACCAGTACGACCGCGTCGAGCATCGCGACCAGCCCGCTGCCGCCCGCCCTCCCAAGGCCTGGGAAGCGGAGCCGGTCGCCGCCGCCAAGGCCGCTCCCGGCAAGCGCAGAGCCTGAAAAACAGTTGTCGGTTGCCAGTCGCCAGTTGCCAGTACAATCTCCCCGTCAGCTTACTGTTCTCAACCCGGTGAGAGAGCGGGGCTTTGGGCCCGTGGTTACCGGTGGAAGAGCGGGCCTTCAGGCCCGCGTTCCGAGCGAAGGAGAACCCGGGCTTTAGCCCCGGCGGAAAGAACTTTGGCCACTGACCCTACCACCGCCGCCCAACAGCCGCTGGCCAACATCGCCTGGTACGACCTCAGCGACCCGGCCTCGCCCGCGCTCGACGAACTGGCCCGCCGCTACGCGCTGCACGAGCTGCAGGTCGAAGACGTCCGCCACGGCGGCCAGCGCGCCAAGGCCGAAGAGCACCCGCGCTACATCTTCAGCGTCCTGAAGCCCATCCAGCCGGGCGAAGCTTTGGCCTTTGGCGACCTGTATGTTTTCTTCGGCGGGGAATTCCTGCTTACCATCCACTCCGGGACTTCGGGGGTGGTGGAGAAGCTGCGCCGCCGCGCCGCGGGCGACTCCGTCACGCGCCTCGACCGCCTGCTCTACCTGCTGGTGGACACCATCGTGGACGAATACATCCCGGTGCTCGACCAGGTGGCGGACGAGATCTCCGACGTCGAATCGGAGGTCCTGCACCGTCCCGACCCGGACATGCTCAAGCAGATCTTCCGGCTGAAGCGCAAGCTCATCGAATTCCGCCGTACCTCGGGCAGCATGCGCGAGGTGGTGAATGCCCTCATGCGCCGCGAGCACGGCTTCCTGGGCGACGACCTCGACCCTTACTTCCGCGACGTCTACGACCACCTGGTCCGCATCGTGGACCTGGTGGAGACCTACCGCGACCTGCTCACCGGCTCCCTCGACATCTATCTCTCCGCCGTCGCCAACCGCACCAACCAGGTCATGAAGGTGCTGACCGTCTACGGCACCATCGCCCTGCCCTTCGTCATCATCACCGGCTTCTTCGGCATGAACCTGAAACTGCCTTGGGCCGAGGACCCCCACGGCGCCACCTACGCCGTCCTGGTCATGCTGGGCTCGGGCGCCATCGCTCTGTGGTACTTCCGCAGCAAGGGACTGTTCTAGCGACCACGGGGCGCTGCTCCGGCGCCTTGGGCTCGGAGAAGATCTCAAACATCAATCTAAATGCATGATTCCACGGCGATTATTTGTCTTGACATCACATGCTATCTAAATGATATCATTCTGATGTCTAATCAAGGAGGACGTCGTTATGTCGCGCGAAATGGAAATCAAGGGCCTCTCGGGCTGGCTGGTCGCGGTGGTGCTGATTGCCGTGTTTGTGGCCGGGGTATGGCAGTTTGTCGAAGCCCTCAAGGCCGAGGCCGGTTGGCAGGTGATCGCCTGGCTCCTGGTGCTGGGCCTGGTCGCGCTCTGCTTCAACGGCTTCCGGGTGGTGAACCCGAATCAGGCCAGCGTGGTCATGCTGTTCGGCGTATACAAGGGGAGCCTCAAGACTCCCGGCTTCTGGTGGGTGAATCCGCTCACCTCGCGGCGAACGCTGTCGCTGCGCATCCGCAACTTCGAGAGCGGGCGGCTGAAGGTGAACGACCGCGACGGTAATCCCATCGAGATCGCCAGCGTTGTGGTGTGGCGCATCGTGGAGACCTTCGAAGCGGTCTTCAACGTGGACGACTACGAGAACTACGTCCACGTGCAGAGCGAAGCCGCGGTCCGCATCCTGGCCACCACCTATCCCTACGATGCCCACGAAGAGGACAAGATGTGCCTGCGGCTCTCGGTGGGAGAAGTGACCGAGCGGTTGCGGCACGAGATCCAGAACCGGCTGGAGAAGGCGGGTATCGAGGTCATCGAGGCGCGCATCAGCCACCTGGCCTATGCCCCGGAGATTGCCGGCGCCATGCTGCGCCGCCAGCAGGCGGGCGCGGTCATCGCCGCGCGCCGGCTCATCGTCGAGGGCGCCGTCAGCATGGTGGAGATGGCGCTGGAGGACATCTCCCGCAAGAAGATCGTCGAGCTGGATGAAGAGCGCAAGGCCTCGATGGTGAGCAATCTGCTAGTGGTGCTGTGCAGTGAGAAGGGCGTGGAACCGGTGGTCAACACCGGCACGCTGTACCAGTAAGGAGTGGGGACGCGCTGCCCTGAGGCGGCGCGTCCCGGGCAGGCCGATGGCGCAACGCAAGACATTCCCGCTGCGGTTGGATCCGGCGCTCTACCAGGCGCTACAGCGCTGGGCCGATTCCGAACTGCGCAGCGCCAACGGGCAGATCGAGTTCCTGCTGCGGCGGGCGCTGCAGCAGGCCGGCCGCCTGCCGGAGAAGCCGCTCGCGGCGAGCGGCGCGGAGCCAGGCGATGAATAACCACAGGTCCAAGTCAAAG
>CBRAFF010000057.1:0-7935 GCA_967755155.1 uncultured bacterium | reverse complement strand
GCCGCGGTGTCGCAGACGAAGGGGCGGATCTGGGCGGAGACGCGGGCGTACTCCTCATACATGCCGTCGGCGTCGAGCGGCTCGGAGTTGAAGAGCGCGTGCGCGATCATGTTCTTCTCGCGGCAGGCATTCTCGATGTGGGTCTTCAGCAGCGCGAGGTCGAGCAGGTCGGCCACGCGCAGGCCGCGGCGGCCCATCTTGTCCTCGTAGGCGGGGCCGATGCCGCGCGAGGTGGTGCCGATCTTGACGCGCCCGGGGGCGTTCTCCGCCGCCAGCTCGATCATGCGGTGGTAGGGAAGGATGACGTGGGCGCGATTGCTGAGGAAGAGGTTGCCGTCGATCTTGACCCCGGCCTCGCGCAGGGCCGCGATCTCCTTGAGCAGCGCCACCGGGTCCACCACCATGCCGTTGCCGATGACGCCGCGGCAGCCTTTGCGCAGCACCCCGCAGGGGATCAGCTGCAGGATGAACTTCTTGCCGCGGATGATGACCGTGTGCCCGGCGTTGTGCCCGCCGGCGTAGCGGGCCACCACCGAAAACTGCTCCGAGAGGACGTCGACGATCTTGCCCTTGCCCTCGTCGCCCCACTGGGCGCCCACGACGATGATGGCTTTGCCTTTTTTCATGGAACAGTTGGAGGGACCTGGTACTCAGTACCTAGTACCTAGTACTCAGTACCTAGTATCGAGTGTCCGGCCCCCGGATTCGCACACTCTTTGCCCGCCGACCTTGCTGGAGCCTGTGATTTCTGGGAATCGAGGGGGAAAGACGAGTACGGGAAATGATAACCGGGAGACGGCATCCAGGGCAAAGAGTACCGAGTGGCGAGGAGCGAGTGCCGGGTTGGCGTCGTGGTTGTTACACTGAGAACTGACAACCGAGTACTGAGTACTGTCTTTCATGCCTGAACTTCCCGAGGTCGAATCCATCCGTCGCGGCCTGGCGCGGAGAGTGCGCGGCGACGTCATCGAGTCGGTGTGGCTGGGGGAGAAGCCCGAGCCGCTGAAGTCGCCGGCGCTGGAGATCGTGGCGGCGCTGGAGCAGGCGCGCATCACTGCGGTGCGGCGGGTGGGAAAGCATATTGTGTTCGATTTGGAAAACGCACAACTGAGGACGGCTGTGCCACCCAGTCAGTGGGTCGTCCATCTGGGGATGACGGGGCGGCTGGTGGTGGCGCATCCGGAAAGTGAGGTGGCGCGGCACACGCACGCCATCGTGCGCCTGCAATCCGGCCGCGAGCTGCGTTTTGTGGACCCGCGGCGCTTCGGGCGGCTTTCCGTGGTGCGGGACCTCGGGGGCTTCGCGCCCGGCGGACAAGAGCCGCTGGGCGCGGGCGTGCGGCAGTTCGCGCGCCTCTTCCGCGGGCGCAAGACGCCCATCAAGAGCGCGCTGCTCAACCAGAAGCTGCTGCGCGGCGTGGGCAACATCTATGCCGACGAATCGCTCCACCGCGCCGGCATCCGGCCGCGACGCCGGGCCAGCCGGCTGACGGGCGAAGAACTGGAGCGGCTGCATCGCGCCGTGCAGCAGGTGCTGCGCCAGGCCATCCGCGCCGGAGGCTCGTCGGTCTCCGACTACGTGAACGCCGAGGGCGAGGCCGGCTCCTTCCAGTTCGAGCATCGGGTGTATGGGCGCGAAGGCGAGCCCTGCCGGAAGTGCGGGTCAATCATCCAGCGTGTGGTGATCGCGGGGCGGAGCGCGCATTATTGCCCGAAGTGCCAGAGATGAAGGCAAAAGTAAGAATGCAAAATGCGAAAGACAAATAGAAAAGCAAAAGTGAAGAGGCAAGGCACTGCTTCCTTCGCCATCGGCGTGGACCTGGGCGGGACCAACCTGCGCATCGCGGCGGTGGACGGGCGCGGCAGGCTGCGAGAGAAGATCGCGACCGGCACCGGCGTAGCGCGCCCGCGCGATGAGGTGATCGGCGAGATGTGCCGCGCCATCCAGGCATTGGCGGCCAAGCAGAAGAAGGCGGGTGGCAGGCTGGCGGGAGTCGGGGTGGGCGTGCCGGGCATCATCGATATGAAGAGCGGCATGCTGCGCGAGTCGCCGAACCTGCCGGGATGGGAAGACTACCCGGTGCGCGAGGAGATCGAGCGGCGGCTGGGGACGCGCGTCGTTCTGGAGAACGACGCCAACGCCGCGGCGCTGGGCGAGAAGTGGCTGGGAGCGGGCCGCAAGGTGGACGACCTGTGCATGCTCACGCTGGGCACCGGCGTGGGCGGGGGCATCGTGCTGGGCGGGCGCATCTGGCACGGCATGACGGGCATGGCGGGGGAACTGGGGCACATCATGGTCGAGCCCGGCGGGCCGCGGTGCGGCTGCGGCAGCCAGGGATGCGTAGAGCAGTTCGCCTCGGCCACGGCCATCGAGCGTATGGCGCGGGAGGCCGTGGCTGGAGGGTGCGCACCCGCACTGGCGCGCGTCACCGCCAAGCGCGGCTTCAGCTCCCAGACCGTGTGCCAGATGGCCGAAGCCGGCGATGCTGCGGCGCAGGAGATCTTCGCCCGGGTCGGCCGCGCGCTGGGGATCGTGGTGGCGGCGCTGGTCAACACCTTCAACCTTCCCATGTACGTGATCGGCGGAGGCGTGGCCGATGCCTGGCCGATGTTTTCCCCGGCCATGCGGGAGGAGGTGCGGAAGCGCTCGTTCGTCTATGCGGCGACGTCCTCGCATCCCGCCGGGCGAAGGACCGTGATCGCGCGGGCGGAGTTGGGGTCGGACGCGGGTCTCTACGGCGCGGCGCGGCTGGCGCTGCCGGACCTCAGGGGCTAAAGCCCTAGGGGCTCGCCTTGCGCGCAGGAGCTTGCTGCCGGGCCTTCTTCAGGGCGGCAAGGAACATCTTGTTTTGCTCCGGAGTGCCCACGGTGACGCGGATGGCGTTGCGGGCGCCCCAGGCGGTGAGGGCGCGCACGATGACGCCTTCCGCCTGCAGGCGGCGGGCGAAGGCGACGGATTCCTCCCCCACGTCCAGATAGATGAAGTTGGCGCAGGTGGGGACAGGATGGAGTCCCAGCGCCGCGAGTTCCTGGGCCAGGCGAGGCGCCTCGGTGGCGTTGTTTTCGACGGCTCGCTGGACGTGGGAGGTGTCGCCGAAAGCGGCCAGGGCGCCGGCCTCGGCCACGCTGGAGACGGAGAAGGCGGGCCGCACCCGTGCCAGCGCCTGCAGCAGCTCCGGCGGGCCGAAGCCATATCCCACGCGCAGGCCGGCCAGGCCGTGCGCCTTGGAGAAGGTTCGCAGGACGATGACCCTGCGTCCCTGGCGCACGTAGTCGAGCGAGTGCGAGTAGTCGATGCCCCGGGCGGCGGCAAAGTGCGCCGCGAAGTCGCAGTAGGCCTCATCGAGCACCACCAGCACGTCCTCGGGAACGCGGGCGAGGAAGCGGTCGGTGGCCGCCGCGTCGAACATCGTCCCGGTGGGATTGTTGGGGTTGGCCAGGTAGACGATGCGGGTCTTTTCATCGATGGCGGCGAGCACAGCGTCGAGGTCGAAGGTGTGCTCCCGCATGGGCGCTTCGATCAGGCGGCCGCCGGCGGCCTGGGTCACGATGGGATAGACGATGAACGAGCGCTCGCTGGTGACGGCGTTCAGCCCGGGGACCAGCAGCGTGCGCGCGATGTGGTCGAGCAGGGCGGTGGAGCCGTCGGTGACCAGCACCTGCTCGGGCTGGAGCTGATGGTTCTCGGCCAGGGTCTGGCGCAGGTCGGCGCAGTCGTTGTCGGGATAGAAGTTGGCGCCGGCCACCGCCGCCCGAATGGCCTCCACGGCCTTGGGCGACGGGCCGAAGGGATTCTCATTCGACGCCATCTTGATGCAGGGAATGCCGCTCTCGCGCTCCGCCTGCCGCAGGGGTTTGCCCGGCGTGTAACGCGCCAGGCCGCGGATGTGTTCGGCAATCAGTTCGTCGAAGTCCTTCATCGCGGATTGTCTTTTGTATCACGGCGGCGGGTTTCCAGCCCACCCCGTCCTTTTGCCACCGCCGAACGCAGCCGCGCCAGCTCCTTGGGGGTGAGCGGGCGGGAAGCGCCGGGCTCGAGGTCCAGCTCCAGCGGGCCGTAGCGCACGCGCTTGATCTTCTCCACGTGGTGGCCGACGGTCTCGAACATGCGCCGGATCTGGCGGTTCTGTCCTTCGATGAGGGTGACCTCGAACCAGGGATTGGGCGCGTCGCGCACCATGCGGATCTGCGCCGGCGCCGTCTTGCGGGTCCCTTTCCGGCGGGCGCGAGGATGCTTGGCGTCGGGCGGCAGCACCACCCCGGCACGCAGCTTGCCCAGCTCCGCCTCCGTGGGCCGGCCACTCACCTTCACCTGGTAGGTCTTGGGGACGTGCGACGAAGCGTGCATCAGTTTGGCCGCCAGCGCGCCGTCGTTGGTCAGGATCAGCAGGCCTTCGCTGGCGTAGTCGAGGCGCCCCACGGGATACACGCGCGCGCCCGCGCTCTTCACCAGGTCCAGCACCGTGGGCCGGCCCTCGGGATCGGAGGCGCTGGTGATGTATCCCTTGGGCTTGTTCAGCACCAGGTAGATGGGGCGCTCCGGGCCGCGCAGCAGCTTGCCGTCCACGCGGATGTGGTCGTGAGCAGGGTCGGCCTTCGAGCCCAGCTCGGTCACCCGCTTGCCGTTCACCTCGACGCGCCCGGTGGTGATGAGCTGCTCCGCCTTGCGGCGCGAAGCGAGGCCAGCGGCGGCGATGATTTTTTGCAGACGCTCAGTGGGCATCAGTCGGAGGAATTCGTGGCAGAAACGTTCTCGTCCTCCGAGGCGCCCTGGTCCGCCGGCTTTTCGTCGGGGACGCCGGTGGCGTCGGGAAGAGCCGCGTTCGAAGCCGCGGGGAAGAGTTCGGACTGCCCGGCGATTTCCTCATACTCCTTGAGCGTGGGCAGCTCGCTCATGTCGCTCAACCCGAAGCGCAGCAGGAACTCCTTGGTGGTGCGGTAGAGGATGGGGCGGCCGACCACCGCTTTGCGCCCGGCGGTGGTGATGAGCTTGCGGTCGAGCAGCGTGGCGATGACGGCCGAGGAATCGGCGCTGCGGATCTCGCTGATCTCCGGCAGCGTGACCGGCTGCTTGTAAGCGATGACGGAGAGCGTTTCCAGCGCGGGCAGCGAAAGCCGCACCGGCGGCTTCAGGCTCTTGGCGAAGGCGCGCACCACGTCGTGATACTCAGGCTTGGTGGACATGCGGTAGCCGCCCGCGACCAGGCGGATCTCCATGCCCCGCCCGGCAGCGGCGTAGTCTGCGATGAGCTCATCGACGGCGGCGCGCAGCGCGGCCTTGGCATCACCCGCCTCCTCGCCCAGGGAGGCCTTGAGCGCAGCCGTCATCTGCTCCACGCTCACCGGCTCCTCAGCGGCGTAGATGATGGCTTCGACCTTGCTTTTCAGGCTCATTTCCAGTCGTCGCGCACCGGCGAGTCGTCGCCCAGCACGCTATCGAACATTGTATGTTTCTTGAGGATGATGTCGCTGAAAATCCGGTCCTGGCGCAGCAGGATGGCCTGCAACCGCACCAGCTCCAAGAGCGCCAGGAAGGCGCAGATGAGCGTCTTGCGCGACTGCATGCTGCCCAGCAACTGCTTCAGGCGCAGCGGGCGGTCCTCGAGCAGCAGGCGTCGGCGGATGTAGTCGATCATCTGGCCGACGGTGACTGAGTCCTCATCCACTTCGAGCACCGGGCGGCTGCGGGCGCGGTCCAGCACCTGCTGGAAGGTGCGCACCAGGTCCACCACGTCGGCGGCCAGCTCGGGCTCGGTGCCCTCGGCGTCCTTGAACTCGCCCAGCGCGGGGTTCGACCAGGTGGCGTCCTCGATCTGCTGCTTCTGCAGGAGCATCTGCGCGGCGTTCTTGAACTTCTCGTGCTCGAGCAGGCGATTCACCAGCTCGGCGCGCGGGTCGTCCTGGCCGTCCGAGGGCGCGTCGGGGTCGCGCGGCAACAGCATCCGCGACTTGATGTGGATGAGCATGGAGGCCATGTAGATGAACTCCGCCGCCACGTTCACGTCCAGGTTCTTGATCTGCTCGACGTAGGCCAGGTACTGCGAGGTGATGCGGGCGATGGGGATGTCGTAGATGTCGACGTCCTGGCGGCGGATAAGGTCGAGCAGCAGGTCGAGCGGGCCGTCGTAGACCGTGCCCACCGTCACGGCAAAGGGGAAGTCGTTGGTCTCTTTCTGCTGCGAGGGGGCGGGTTGCGGGGTCTCAGCCATGTGCCGTTCTCTACTTCTTCTTGCCCCCGGGATGCGGCTCGGAGTCGCGCGAGATCCCCATGGCTTGGCGCACCAGCTTCATGGTGCTGTCCGCGGACTTGCGGGCGCGCGCCGCGCCCGCTTCGAGGATATCCCAGGCCAGGCGGGGATTGTGTTCGTATTTTCGGCGGCGCTCCTGCATCGGAGCCAGCGTCGAGACAATCGCGTCCGCCGACCAGCCCTTGCACTCGATGCACCCGATGCCGGCGCTGCGGCAGCCGCGGTTCACCTCCGCCATGGTCTCCTTGCTGCTGAAGATCTTGTGCAGGTCGCCGACCGGGCACACGTCGGGGTTGCCGGGGTCGGAGCGCCTGACCCGCGCGGGATCCGTCACCATGGTCTTGAGCTTCGCCCGGAGGGACGCCTCGGGCTCGCTCAGCAGGATGTAGTTGTCGTAGGACTTCGACATCTTGCGGCCGTCGGTGCCCGGGAGCTTGGGAGCGTGGGTCAACAGCGGCTGCGGCTCGGGGAAAACATAGCTGCGCTTGCCGGAGTAGAACATGTTGAAGCGGCGCGCGATCTCCCGCGTCAGCTCGATGTGCGGCACCTGGTCCTCGCCCACCGGGACGTAGTCCGCCTGGTAGATGAGGATGTCGGCGGCCTGCAGCACCGGGTAGCCGAGGAAGCCGTAGGTGCCCAGGTCCTTTTCCTTGATGTTTTCGCGCTGCTCCTTGTAGGTGGGAACGCGCTCCAGCCAGCCCAGCGGCGTGATCATGGAGAGCAGCAGGTGGAGCTCCGCGTGCTGCGGCACGTGCGACTGGATGAACATGGTGGAGTGCTCGGGGTCGAGGCCGGCGGAAAGCCAGTCCAGCATCACCTCGAGCGAGTTCTGTTTGACCTGGGAGGTGTCGGCGTAATCGGTGGTCAGCGCGTGCCAGTCGGCGATGAAGAAGAAGCAATCGTAGTTCTGCTGCAGGTGCACCCAGTTGTCGAGCGCGCCCACGAAGTTGCCCAGATGGAGCTTGCCGGTGGAGCGCATGCCGCTGAGCACGCGGGGTTTGCGAGCGGGTTTGCGAGCTTGCGCCATCACAGGACCTTCAGCAGGTCGTCAAAGACCCCCATCACGGGCCGCACCAGCGCGCCGATCAGCCTTCCTCCGAATATGACCAGCAGCAGCAGTCCCAGCATGCCCACCGTATCGTAAACGTTGCGGATAGGCTCGGGCAGGAAGTGGCGCAGGACGTGGCTGCCGTCCAGCGGCGGGATGGGGATGAGGTTGAAGACGCCCAGTATCACGTTGATGGTGATGGCCTGGTAGAACAACAGCGTCAGCGGCATCAGCGGCGAGTCGGTCTCGGTGAGGCGGCCGTGAGCGATGTTGTTCACCACCTGGTGGCCGACCGTGGAGGTGAGGCCGATGAGCGCCAGCACCAGCACAGCGCCCGAGGCGATCACGAAATTGCTGACGGGGCCGACCACCGAGGTCAGGATGTCATCGCGCACGTGGTGCTTGAAATTGAGCGGGTTGACGGGCGTGGGCTTGGCCCAGCCGAAGACCGGCAGCCCGGCGATCATGGCGAACAGCGGCAGCACCACCGTTCCGATGGGGTCGATGTGCTTCAACGGATTCAGGGTGATGCGGCCCAGGAGGCGCGCCGTGGGGTCGCCGCAGCGGTTCGCCATCCACGCGTGCGCGGATTCGTGCACGCTGATGGCGAAGAGGAACACCATGATTTGAAAGATGATGT
>CBRAFF010000056.1:0-7968 GCA_967755155.1 uncultured bacterium | reverse complement strand
AGTCGCAGCGTGGCGTCCACGGCTCAGTCGGCGGGGACGCCGGCGCGGGCGCGGCGGGAGGCATACAGAGCAAACGCCTCGGCCAGTTCCAGTACCTGCGTGCGGATGCGCGCCAGGACGGCGGCATCGGTACGGTGGTTGAGGGCCTCGGCGATCCAGCGGCCGATGGTGCGCATCTCGCTCTCCCCCATGCCGCGGGTGGTGAGCGCGGGCGTGCCGATGCGGATGCCGCTGGGCTTCATGGGCGGGTTGGTGTCGAAGGGGATGGCGTTCTTGTTGACGGTGATGGCGGCCTCGCCCAGCGCCTTTTCGGCCTCCGAGCCCAGCATGCCTTTGGAGAAGACGTCCACCAGCATCAGGTGGGTGTCAGTGCCGCCGGAGATGATGCGGAAGCCTTCGGCGACCAGCGTTTCCGCCAGCACCTTGGCGTTGGCGACGACCCGGCGCGCGTAGTCTTTGAACTCCGGCTGCATGGCTTCCTGGAAGCAGACGGCCTTGGCGGCGATGATGTGCACCAGCGGTCCGCCCTGCATCCCGGGGAAGACGACCTTGTCGATGGCGGCGGCGAACGCGGCTTTGGAGAGGATGAGGCCGGAGCGCGGGCCGCGCAGCGTCTTGTGGGTGGTGGTGGTGACGATGTGGGCGTGGGGCACGGGCGAGGGATGCACACCGCCGGCGACCAGGCCGGCGAAGTGCGCCATGTCCACCAGATACAGCGCGCCCACCTTGTCGGCGATCTGGCGCATGCGCGCGAAATCGATGATGCGCGGGTAGGCCGAGCCGCCGCCGATGATGAGCTTGGGTTTGTGTTCCTCGGCGAGCTTTTCCAGCGCGTCGTAGTCGATGGTCTCGGCCTCTTTGGTGACGCCGTAGGGAACGATCTTGTAGGTCTTGCCGGAAAAATTCAGGTGATGTCCGTGGGTGAGGTGCCCGCCGTGGGCCAGGTTGAGTCCGAAGACGGTGTCGCCGGGCTGGATGACGGCGGCGTAGGCGGCCATGTTGGCCTGGGAGCCGGCGTGGGGCTGGACGTTGGCGTGCTCGGCGCCGAAGAGCGCCTTGGCGCGGTCGCGGGCCAGGTTCTCCACCACGTCGGCGAACTCGCAGCCGCCGTAGTAGCGCTTGGCGGGGTAGCCCTCGGCATACTTATTGGTGAAGACCGAGCCCATGGCTTCGAGCACGGCCTCGCTGACAAAGTTCTCGGAGGCGATGAGTTCCAGGCCCTCGTGCTGGCGGCGGACCTCCTGGTCAATGGCGGCGGCGGTCGCGGGATCGACTTCACAGAGCGGGCGTGACATGCGGTCGGTCATGGTGGATCGCTTCTAGCTCCTAGCTTCTAGCTCCTAGCTTCTAGCTACTTGCTCAGCTTCCACAAGAAGAGCCGTTCCACGTGGAACATCACTTGGCGGCGGCTTTCGATTGCGTCTCCTGCTGCTCGAGGGCGGTGATCTTGTCCACGCGGTTCTGGTGGCGTCCGCCGGCAAAGCCGGTGTGCAGCCACTTGTCCACGATCTGGAAGGCGGTGGCGTCATCGAGGATGCGGGCGCCAATGGCCAGCACGTTGGCGTTGTTGTGCTCGCGGCTGAGCTGCGCCTCTACTTCCGAGGTGACGTTGGCGGCGCGCACGCCCGGGATTTTATTGGCGGCCATGGCCATGCCGATGCCCGAGCCGCAGACCAGGATGCCCCAGTCGACGCGCTTGCCGGCCACGTCGTGGGCCACGTCGCGGGCGTAGTCGGGGTAGTCCACGGAATCGATGGAGGTGGTGCCGCGGTCGGTGACCTCGATGCCCTGCCCAGCCAGGCGCTGCTTGATCTTCTCCTTGAGCTGGTAGCCGGCGTGGTCGGCGCCAAGAGAGATCTTCATGGGGCCATTCTAGCGCGTCCCGCGCCAAATCAGGATGCGCGCCTTTCACGCCGCGGCGCGAATGGGAGCGCCCAGATCCTTCGCTCGACAAGAAACACAAGCGTCTGGCTCAGGATGACAATCCCTGCGAAACCTCAGCCCGATATTCTATAATCCCGCCGAATCCTTCGCCCACGAGGTGAGTCATGGCAACCGCTCCCACGCCCGAGACCGAACCGGCACAGCCGGCGCAACCGGTGGAAAAAGAAAAGACGTTCAAGTACATCCAGTTCGTGACCTCCGGATTCATCGCGCGGCTGACGCTGAACAATCCGCCGCACAACGTGCTGGTGGTGCCGCTGATGGTGGAGATGGCGGAGGCCATCGAGAGCCTGAACGGGCGCGGGGACATCAAGGCCATCCTGCTGGAGTCGTCGCAGAAAACATTTTCGGCGGGCATCGGCCTGGAGGACTCGAAGTCGGACCGCGTCTTCCAGACGCTGGACGCCTTTAACCGCGTCTTCACTGCTATCAAGGAAATCTCCAAGCCGCTGATCGTGGTGGTGAACGGACCGGCCATCGGCGCGGGCTCCGAACTGGTGGCCTTCGGCGACATGGTCATCGCTACGCCCAAAGCCAAATTCGCGCAGCCGGAGGTGAAGCTGGGCATCTTCCCGCCCTTCGCCGCGGTGATGCTGCCGCAGGTCATCGGGCCCAAGAAGACCTATGAACTGATCCTGACGGGCGAGGCGCTCTCGGCCGAAGACGCGCACCAGCTGGGTTTCGTCAACAAGGTGGTGCCGGAGGCGGAGTTGAAGAAGGCGGTGGATGACATCGTCAGCAAGATCGGAGAATTCAGCGGGCCGGTGCTGGAAATGACCAAGCAGGTGATCAGCGGCTCCCAGGGACTGCCCATGAAGGAAGCCATGAAGAAATCGCAGGACATCTACTTGAACCAGCTCATGGCGCTGGAAGACGTGCAGGAAGGCCTGCGAGCGGTGCTGGAGAAACGGAAGCCGGTGTGGAAGAACAAATGACAGTTGCCGGTTGCCAGTTGCCAGTTGTCAGTTTGACTTGATGGCCGCAATCAGCCCGTTCAGGATCCGTCCAACTTCAGCCGTGAGGGCCAATAGCCTGCCGGCGGAACCCTCATCGAGATACTTGAGCCGCTGTGCCAGCAGAACCTGTGTTTCCACTTCCAGCAGAGAACCCCTCGCAATCCGCAGAGAGTGGTGGAAGTCTCCCGGCAACCTGCGGCCCTGGCCCTCGGCGATGTTGCTGGGCACTGAAACCGCCGCTCTTCTGAGTTGGCTGGTCAAGCCATAAACCTCTCGCGGGGGGAATCCATCGGTGGCCTGGTATACAGCTTCCGCAAGATCCATAGCCCGCTGCCAAGCCTTCAGGTCCCTGTAGGACTGTCCCATGAAAGAGCCTCCTCTTTGTTATCCCAACTGGCAACTGACAACTGGCAACTGGCAACTTCCTACAAAGCCGAATTCAGGAACTTTGCCAGGTAGTAGGCGTCGAGGTATTTGAAGGGAGTCTCGCCGACGACGTAGTGGCCGCAGGGGAGGATGGAGACCTTGTGGTGGAGGCGGCGGCGGGCGAACTCCGCCACCACCTGAAGGGAGAACTCCGGGAGGAAGGTGAGGTCGTGGGTGGCGTAGACGATGAGTGACTTCTTGGGGAAGCGCTCGAACTTGTCGAAATACGACATGGGGCTGATGGCCAGCCAGGCGCGGCGCAAGCGGTCGAGATCGACCTCAGACTCGATGGCAGCGCGGATGTGGCGGGTGGACTGGCCGGTCCAGACCACGTCGGCGAAATAAGTCGAGGCGTGGTTGAAGGCGTTGGCGCTGAGGCGCGGGTCGTGAGCGCTGGCGATGAAGGCGTAGCAGGAGCCCAGGCTGGTGCCCAGGATGCCCAGGCGGGAGTAGCCCTGCGATTCCAGCCAGTCGAGGCAGCAGCGGATATCGAGGATGGCCTGGCGGGCGGCGTCGATGGTGCGGGCGACGTTGGCGCTGACGGCGTAGTCGGCGCGCTCCAGCTCGGCGGGCCGGCGGATGTCGTGATAGGGCATGCTCAGGCGCAGGGCCGAGATCCCCAGGAAATTCAGGATGCGGCAGAGGCCGTTGTGGCTCTCGGCGTCGGAGTTCCATTGGGGCAGGACGATGACGGCACGGCGGCCACGGGCGGGAAACCAGCGGGCGTTCGCCAGGTTGTTCTCGGGGTAGGGCGTCTGGACCGGCGAGGTGAAACGCAGGAAGTCGGCGACTTCCCTCTTGCCGCGGTCGGGCTGCTTCTCGCTGGTGCGGAAAAGCTCGGCGACGCGGCGCTCCAGGCGGAAGTCGGTGGGAGTCTGATAGGAAAAGAAGTCGTCGCTCTGGGCGACCACCGCGCGGTTCAAGTCGTGCAGGAAAGCTTCTTCCTGACCGGCCGCGGGGAAGTTGCCGTTGACGCCGGGCCAGGCGCGCGCCCACTCCGCACCCCAGTCAAAGGGGCGGACGACACGGTTGGTGTCGCGCTCGGTGAGGCGCGTCTCCCAGTCGTACATCCAGCGTTGGTAGAGGGTGCGCATGGAAGCCTCAAATATAGCAAAGGGAGCGACCGGTTACATTCCGAGCGCGAAGCGCGGAAGCCCTACCGCACGACAACCTCACAACCCAGGCGTGCCAGGGTGAAGCGTCTTTGATGATGGTAGGGGTCCCTCGCCCGCCAAGCGGGCTCGGGATGTAATTCAATGCGGAGTTTGCCGGGCGCGCCAGGCGCACCACAGAGGCCCGGCGAGCCTGCCCAGCCAGCCCAGGACCCGAACGCCGGCGGCGAGGCTGGGGGCATAGGGCCGAAGGTTGAGCTGGCTGAAGATCATGTTCCAGTCGTGGCCGATCTCGCCGTCGCCGCCTTCGGCGCTGACCAGCGGGAGGTCGAGGGCGCGGGCGTCGGCCATGTAGGCGGCGATGCCGAGGAAGTTCTCGAAGAACAGGAAGGCACAGAAGGTGGTTCCCGGGAGCTGGCGCATGCGGACGAAGCTGAGGGCGAGCGCGGCGGGGATGAGGAGTTGCAGGATGGTCCCGCCCCAGAGGTGCAGGGTCTCACCCAGGTAGCCGAAGAGCGGGTGGCCGGCCTCGTGGGTGACCATGTTGACGGCGTCGATGAACAGGTTCACGCCGTGCTCGCGCCAGGCATAGAGCAGGAAAGCGGCGTAGGCGACGAGCCATCCGACCCTGGCCCACAGGGGCACGGGCTTCCAGGGCTGGTCGAGGAACTCCAGGTACTCGGAGTGGCGCAGGTCCGCGAAGAAACCCATGCGCTACTCCACGTACTTCCGGGGGACGCGTTTGGAGATGCCGCAGAGGACCTCGTAGGGCAAGGTCATGCTGAAGCCGGCGTGGTCCCAGGCGGTGACGCGGCGGGCGCCGGAGGCGCCGATGAGGATGACCTCGTCGCCCACTTCGACGCCGGGGATGCCGGTGACGTCGATGAGGGTAAGGTCCATGGAAATGTTGCCGACGATGGGGGCGTAGTCGCCGCGCACGATGACGCGGCCGCGGGAGGAGAGCTGGCGGCTGAGGCCGTCGGCGTATCCCACGGGCAGGACGGCGATGCGGGCCGGGGCCTGGGTGATGTAGGCGCCGCTATAGCCGACGGGCTGACGGGCGGCCACGTCGCGCAGCGCGAGGATGCGCGTCTTCCAGGAGAGCGCGGGTTGGACGGACAGCTCATGGGAACTGTCGGGCTTCCCGGTGACGGCCGAGGTGAAGGGCAGGTAGTAGCCGTAGAGCGAGAGCCCCGGCCGGACCATGTTCTTCCAGGTATTGGGCCGGGCGGCGAGGGCCCCGCTGTTGGCCATGTGGTAGTACGCGGGCGAAAGCCCGCTCTCGGCGAGTGCCTTGACGGCCTCCTCGAAGCGCACAATCTGGGCGCCGGTGCCGGGGGCATCCAGGACCTCGGCGGCGGCCAGGTGGGTGAACAATCCCTCCATCACCACGTGGCGCGCGGACTTGAACACCTGAGCGAAGGGGACCAGGTCCTCACGGCTCACGCCCAGCCGGGCCATGCCGGTATCCACCTTGAGGTGGACGGGAACCTCCTGCCGCTTCCCTGTTTTCAGCTTTTCGGCCGCGTTCTCGAGCCGCTCGATGTGGCTCCGGTCCCAGACTGCGGGGGTGAGGTTGTGCCGCAGGATATCCTCTTCCTCGCCCGGCCAGAAACCGGCGAGCAGCAGGATGCGGCCGGCGAGCCCGGCCTGGCGGAGTTGCGCGCCCTCCTCGGTGGAGGTGACGCCGAACCAGGTGGCGCCCTCCTTTTCGAAGGCGCGGGCACATTCGACGGCGCCGTGTCCGTAGGCGTCGGCCTTGACCACGGCGCACACCGTGGCGCTGGGAGCGACGAACTGTTGCACGGCGCGGAAGTTGTTGCGCAGGGCCGGCAGCGAGATTTCCGCCCAGGTGGGACGCATGCAGGGCGTGATTATAGCGGAGGCGGCGCTCGCCCCGTGTTCGTCGGAGAAGGTCCTTCGCCCCGACAAAGTCGGGGCTCAGGATGACAAGCAAGAGTCAAGGGCAAACGCTAAGAAACCAGGCAGCCGTTACTGTTCCATGGCGCGGGACTCGAAGCGGGTGAAGCTCCTGAGGAACGCCAAGTCGATTTTGCCGGTGGGGCCGTTGCGCTGCTTGGCGACGATGAGCTCGGCCAGGCCTTCCAGCTCGGGATTGTCGCGGTTGTAGACCTCTTCACGGAAGATGAACATGACCACGTCGGCGTCCTGCTCGATGGAGCCGGATTCGCGCAGGTCGGAGAGCTGGGGGCGATGGTCGCCGCCGCGGCTCTCGGGGGCACGGCTCAACTGGGAGAGCGCGAGCACGGGAACGCGCAGCTCCTTGGCCAGGGCCTTCAGGCCGCGGGAGATGGCGGAGACTTCCTGGGTGCGGTTCTCATAGCGGCGTCCGCCGCCTACGGGCGCGGCGGCCATGAGCTGGAGGTAGTCCACCACGATGAGGTCGAGTTGCTGCTGGGATTGCTGCAGGCGGCGGGCCTTGGCGCGCATCTCGTGCAGGGAGAGGGCGGGGGTGTCGTCGATGTAGAGCCGGGACTCGCCCAAGGTGCCGGAGGCAGCGGTGATCTTCTCAAAGTCCTCGCGGGAGAGGAAGCCCTGGCGCAGCTTGTGCGAATCCACGCGGGCCTGGGAGCAGAGCAGGCGCAAGAGCAGCGCTTCGCGCGACATTTCCAGGGAGAAGACGCCGACCACCTTCTTGTCCTCGACGGCAGCGTTCTCGGCGATGTTCAGGGCGAAGGCGGTCTTGCCCATGCCGGGGCGGGCGGCGAGGATGACCAGCTCGGAGGGCTGCAGGCCGCTGGTGATGCCGTCCAAGTCCTCGTAGTGGGTGGCCAGGCCGGTGATGCGCTGGCCGCGCTCGTAGAGCTTGTCGATGGAGCCGAAGGACTCGCGGACGATCTCGTTGACGCCGAGGAAGCCGCGGCCCAGGCGGTCGTCGGAGAGGCGGAAGATGGAGGTTTCGGCGGCGTCGAGAACCTCGTCGGCGGTGTCGGCCTGCTCCAGGGCGCGGGCGATGGCGCCGTTGGCGGCATGGATGAGGCCGCGCAGCATGGCCTTGTCCTTGACGATGCGGCAGTAATGCTCGATGTTGGGGCGGCGGGGGACGCCGTCGGTGAGCGAGGTGATGTAAGCCACGCCGCCCACCGCCTCCACTTCCTTGTGCCGGCCCAGTTCCTCGGTGAGGGTGATGAGGTCGATGGGGCGGCTGGTCTCGGAGAGCTCCACCATGCGGCTGTAGATGCGGCGGTGGGAGTCGAGGGAAAAATCGTCGGGGCGCAGGGACTCGGCGGCCTGGTTGTAGGCGAAGTTATCCAGCAGGATGGCGCCCAGGATGGAGCGCTCGGCGTCTATGCTTGCCGGAAGCCCGCGGTCGAGACTGTAGTCGGTGGTGGCCAAGGATTCCCTCTCAATCAAGGCTAAAAACCACAATCAGGACGCAAAACAACAACCGATAGATTCACGATCATGGTGTAGCGAGAGGTTTGTAAATAAGACCGATGACTGTTCCGATGACAGTCCACTGGACGAAGTAAGCCGCAGCCTGTCCCAGAGCGAGTTTCAGCCCGATG
>CBRAFF010000055.1:0-8011 GCA_967755155.1 uncultured bacterium | reverse complement strand
CTGAGTTCACCGACGGATTCCAGTGTGCCAACTTCTTCCTCTCCCAGATCCGGCCGGCGGCTACCGGCGGCGGCGTGGTGGAGCGCTTCCCCTTCCGCAATCGCAACTTCTTCAATTGGGATGTACGCTTCGCCCGCAGCTTTAATCTGGGGAGTGAAAAGGTGAGGCTGCGTCCCAGTCTGGAGATCTTCAACCTGACCAATCGCGATAACTCGTTCTCCACGACCACCGGGTTCACGATCAACGGCATGTTTTGTGGCGGTCTGTCGACCGAAGCCCTATGCCAGTTCAACATTGGCGCGGGGCCCAAGGCACGGGATAACCCCACTTTGCCCCTCTCGATGCAGCTAGGGCTGAAGTTGACCTTCTAGCAAGCAGCAACCCGCTTCGTACAGTGGACCGGCTTGCCCCTCAAGGGCAGCCGGTCTATTGTTTTTGTGATCATGGTCGCAACTCTGCTGCTCTCTGCTTTGCTGTTCCAGGTTGCGCCAGCCTCCTATGGGGCGGTTTTTCAGCGCGGCTTGCTGGCGCTGGAAGCCGGCGATCTGGAGCAAGCCCAGGCGGCGTTCCAGCAGGCTCGCGAGCTTCAGCCCGCGAGTGCCGCGGTTTACCACAACCTGGGCGAGGTCTTTTCCCGGCAGGGACATCAGGGAGAAGCGATCGCGAATTTCCGCACAGCCATTCAACTCGCGCCGCGGGAGCCGCAGTCATATCTGCGCCTGGCATCCCTGGAGTCGCAGTTGAAGCGTTTTCACGACGCGGAACAGACCCTGAACCAATTGCTCCGATTGAGACCCCGCTATGCCGACGCCCATCTGCTCCTGGGCCGCGTCGCCCGGGAGCGAGACGACCGTGCCCTGGCGGAAAAACACCTGCGCCAGTACGTCCGTCTGCGGCCGAGAGATCCCAAGGGGCTCGGAGAGCTGGGCCTCGTCTTGCTTCGGGATGAAAAGTCCAAAGAAGGGGAAACGCTCTTGAAACGCGCCCTAGCCATCGATCCCAGCCTGGGCATCGTTCATTACAATCTCGGCCTGCTATACAGCCTTCGAGGTGACAACCAGCTTGGAAAGCCTCATCTCGAAGCTGCCATACGACTGCTTCCTGCGAATGCCGAGGCGCAGTATCGATTGGGCGTCGTGCTGGTAAGGCTGGGCGAACTGGAGCCTGCCGAAAAGAGCTTCCGAAAGACGCTCGAATTGTCGCCGGAACACCTGGAGTCTCTCTACGCGCTGGGCAATCTACTGGGCCGGCGGGGGCGCTCGCAGGAGGCGGCCGAGATCCTGGCGCAGCACGAGCAGCGGAGCGCCGCCCTCCTGGAGCAACGCCAGCGGGACCGCCGTGTGAGCGCCTACCACATGGATGCGAAGCGATTCCTGGAGGAGGACCGGCTCGAAGCAGCGCAGGAGAAGTTGGACGAGATCCTGCGGCTCAACCCCCAGGATGACCTGGCCTACTATCGCCGGGCCCAGATCCTGTTTCTCCGCCGGGAGTACGAGCGCGCACTCGAAACCGTGCAGGTGGCCATAGCGAAAAAGGACTTCGAGCCCTCCTACCACCTGCTCGCAGCCATGTGCTGGGAACGTTTAGGGCAAGATGAAAAGGCGGCCCGGGCTTACGAACGCGTGCTGGGACTGGCCGAGTACGCCGATGCCTACCTGGGCCTGGGCAGGATCGAGTTGCGCATGGGAAAGCGCCAACGAGCCATCGCGCATCTGCGCCGCGCCGCGGCGCTCGAGCCCCAAAACGCGGCCATCCGCCAGGCGCTCTCGGAAGCCCAGGCAGCGGCCCACCGCACTCGCTAGCGGCGCGTCTGCATTGCGCTGCCGGCGGTGGCAGGCACTATCCCTTTTCCTTCGCGCACGCGGTAGAAGCTTCCGCCGGCGACATTCTCCAGCACGTCCACGCTGCCGCTGGGCCACGCGATCTCGATGCGCTCGGCGCGCTCCGCCGTGCCCAGTCCGATGTGGATGCGGTGGTCGCTGGAAGAAAGGTAACTGCCGCCACCCGCCAGATAGCGGGTTAGGGTGCGGCCGGCGATGGTGGCCTGGATGCGCGCGCCGATGGCGTCGCGGGGACTCTTCACACCCTCCAGCGCCAGCGAGATCCAGCGGCCGCGGTTTCCGCCGTTGTTGCGCAGCAACTGGGGAGTGCCGCCCAGGTTTTGCACCAGGACGTCCACGTCTCCGTCGTTGTCGTAGTCGCCGAAGGCGGCGCCGCGGCTCACGCGGGGCGCCGAAAGCGCCGCTCCGTGCCGGGCCGCCACCTCCTCGAGTCGTCCGCTCCGGTTCTCGAACAGCAGCTTGGGCTGAGGGTAGCGGCTCCCCGGGCGTAGCCGCTGCACGTTGTCGACTACATGGCCGTTGACCACGAGTACGTCGAGATCGCCATCGTTTTCCATGTCGAACCACGCCGTCCCCCAGCCGACAAGAGGAAGGCTGGGCGGGCCGAAGCCGGTGGCGTAGGCGACATCCACGAACAGGCTGCCGGTGTTGCGATACAGGTTGTTGTACTCGTGGTCGAGGTTGGTCACGATCAGATCGAGGCGCCCATCGCCGTCAAAGTCGCCGGCCGCCGTTCCCATGCCGGCCTGGGGTCGGCCGCCATCATCGTAGGCGACGCCGGCCCGCACTCCGATTTCCTCGAAGCTGCCATCGCCGCGATTGCGGAACAGGAAGTTGCGCACCGAATCGTTGGCAACGTACAGGTCCATCCAGCCATCCTCATCCAAGTCGGCGGCCACCACGCCCAACCCCTTGCCGATGTGCGCGGCGATGCCGCTGGCCTGGCTGACGTCCGTGAAGGTGCCGTCTCCGTTATTGCGATACAGGAGGTTGGTGAGGCCGTCGTAGACGTCGGGATGGCAGTAGACGCGGATGCGCCGCGCTCTGTCGCCGCAGGTGATGTTGCGCGCGTAGTCGAAGTCCACGTAGCGCGCGACGAACAGATCCAGGTCGCCGTCACGGTCGTAGTCCAGGAAAGCGGCGCTGGAACTCCACATTCCCCCGGCCACGCCGGCGCGCTCGGTCGCGTCCTCAAAAGTGCCGTCGCCACGGTTATGGTAGAGCGCGTTGCGCGGGAACGCGGTGACGAACAGGTCGATGCGCCCGTCGCCGTCGTAGTCGGCGGCGGATACGCCCATCCCGTAGCGGCCGTTGCCGCCCACACCCGCTTCGGCGGTCGTTTCGCGGAAGGTGCCGTTTCCCTGGTTGCGGTACAGGGCGTGCCGCACCGGCACCGGCGCTGGATGGCCGGGAACCGCGCCTCCATTGACCAGGAAGATGTCCAGCCAGCCGTCGTTGTCGTAGTCGAGGAAGGCCGCCCCTGAGCCCATGGTTTCGATCACGTACTTCTCCGGCGAGGCGCCGTTGTAGTGACGAAAGCGGAGGCCGGCGGCGTGCGCCACATCGACGAACTGGATCCCGCGAAGCGGGACGGAAGCTGCGGTGGGTCGGGAAGTTTTCCTGCGCTGCGGCGAAGCCGCCTGTCCCATGGCCAGGGTGCAGACCAGGAGGCACAACCCGGCGGCTATCCTCGAGCGTGGAAACGAAGCCCAAGTGTTCAACCGTGCGGCAGCCATCGGGTCGGGAAACATGCAGGGAAGGGATCTTGGCAATCCCCACGCGAAGTTATCACAGGATGCCCAAGGAAAGCTCTTGGCTCGGCGGACAGCCGGGCGGGCGTCAAGTGCGACATCGCATGGTTTCTGTATAATCGCCGCTTTGACTGCAGCCACTTGTTCTGGTTCGAGGAGACGGCCTTGGCACAGGCGGAGATCGGCATTATCGGCGGCAGCGGGCTCTACTCCATGCCCGGGGTGACGGGCACGCGCGAAGTGGTGCTGCGCACTCCTTTCGGCAAGCCCTCGGACGCCTACGTCCTGGGGACGCTGGCCGGCCGCAAGGTAGCGTTCCTGGCGCGGCACGGGCGCGGGCATCGCATCCTGCCCTCGGAACTCAACTTCCGCGCCAACATCCACGGCTTCAAGCAACTGGGGGTGGAACGCATCCTGTCGGTCTCGGCCGTGGGCTCGCTCAAGGAAGAACACCGGCCGCTCGACTTCGTCATCCCCGACCAGTTCGTGGACCGCACCCGCCATCGCGTGGACACCTTCTTCGGCGAAGGCTGCGTGGCGCACGTCGGTTTCTCCGACCCCATCTGCCGCGAACTGGCCATGGTGGCGGCGCGAGCGTGCACCAAAGTGGGCGTCACCGGCAAGCTGGGCGGCAGCTACCTGTGCATGGAAGGCCCGCAGTTCTCGACCAAAGCCGAATCGCACCTCTACCGCTCGTGGGGCCTGGACGTCATCGGCATGACCAATCTGCAGGAGGCCAAGCTGGCGCGCGAGGCCGAGCTCTGTTACGTCACCGTGGCCATGGTGACCGACTACGACTGCTGGCATCCCGGGCATGACGCGGTCACCGTGGACCAGATCATCGCCGTGCTGATGAAAAACGCGGAGAACGCCTCCAAGGTCGTCAAAGAGGCGGTGGCCACCATCCCCAGGACGCGTAGCTGCAAGTGCGGTTCGGCGCTGGCCAACGCCATCATCACCGACCGGACGAAGATCCCGCCCAAGACGCAGAAGAAGCTGCAACTGCTCATCGGGAAATATTTGCCGAAGAAGGCGAAGAAGTAGGCATGTCCCTGCTGGTGGTCGGCTCCCTCGCCTTCGACACCATCCAGACCCCGTACGGGAAAGTGGAGAACTGCCTGGGCGGCTCGGCCACCTACTTCTCGCTCGCCGCCAGCTACTTCACGGAAGTGCGCGTGGTGGGCGTGGTGGGCGACGACTTCACCGCGGCAGAGGAAAACGTGCTGCGCGAGCGCGGCGTGAAGACGGAGGGCATTCAGCACGCGCCGGGCAAGACCTTCCACTGGTCGGGGGAGTACAGCGACAACTTCAACGAGGCCCGCACCCACCGGACCGAGCTCAACGTCTTCGAGAAGTTCGAGCCGCAGATCCCGCCGGCGTTCTTCTCCACCGACTTCCTCTTTCTGGCCAACATCGATCCGGTGTTGCAGGCAGATGTGCGGCAGCGCTTGCCCGGCGCCAAGCTGGTGGGCGGCGACACCATGAACTTCTGGATCCAGCGCAAGCCCAAAGAGCTGGCGGAGACGCTGGCGCAAATCGACCTGCTGCTCATCAATGACGCCGAAGCGCGTTCGCTGGCCGGCGATCCCAGCCTGCCGCGCGCGGCGCGCAAGATCCTGACCATGGGACCGAAGGCCGTGGTCATCAAGCACGGCGAGTACGGCGCCACCATCTTTTTCGGCAAGGGCGGGTTCGGCATGGGACATCATCCCTTCCGCGCTCCGGCGTTGCCGCTGGAGGAGGTGCGCGATCCCACCGGCGCCGGCGATGCTTTCGCCGGCGGATTCATGGGCTACGTCGCCTCCCAGGGCGAGCTGAATCGCGAGGTCCTGAAGCGCGCCATGTTCTACGGCGGAGTGATGGGCTCGTTCGCCGTTGAGCGCTTCGGCACGGAGCGCCTGCGCGGGCTTTCGCGCGAGGAGATCGACGCCCGTTTCCAGATCTTCCGCGACCTGACCCACCTGGACTGAACGCCGTGCCCAGCGAAGCGCCACCGCCGCGGTTCTCCCCAGGCTCGGTGGTCGCGCTGCTGGCCGCCGGCGCTTCGCTCGCTGCCTTCCTGTATTACTTCCGCCAGGACGCGCTGCTGCTCTACGGCGACGCCGTCGCCCACCTGCACATCGCGCGGCGCGTGGTGGACGGCCGCTATCCCGGCCCCTTCCAACTGGGCACGGTGTGGCTGCCGCTGCCCCACATCCTCTTGCTGCCGTTCGTGGCCGTGGATTGGATGTACCGCACCGGCGTCGCCGGGGCCGTGGCTTCGATGGCGAGCTACGTCGCCGGGACCGTGGGCGTCTTCCGGCTGGTGCGTGGCGCGGTCGCGCCGGAGAGCCGGGAGGCGCCTTGGCTGGCCGCGGCCGTCTTCGCACTGAATCCCAACCTCCTCTATTTGCAAACCACGGCCATGACCGAGCCGCTCTACCTCGCGCTCCTGGTCTGGACGACGGTGTTCCTGGCCGAGTTCGCGCTGCAGGCGCAGGAGGGTGACGCCGAGTCCGGTCGTTCGCTCGAGCGCGCGGCCATCGCGCTCGCCGCCGCCATGCTCACGCGTTACGACGGATGGTTCCTGGCGGCGGCCTGCGGGGCCGTTGTGGCGTGGCTCCTGTGGAAGAACCGAAGCAATGCTCCGGCCGCGCTCAAGAGGTCGTTCCGCAACTTTCTCCTGCTGACGGCGCTGACGCCGGCGCTCTGGCTGGCCTGGAATTTCGGGGAGTATGGCAGGCCGCTCGAGTTCGCCACCGGACCCTACTCGGCGCGGGCCATCGAGCAGCGCTCAGCGCGCGGCGGACGTCCCTTCCATCCCGGCGACGGCAGCCTGCCGTTGGCGGCGCTCTACTTTGGAAAGGCGGCGCAACTCAATCTGGGTCCGGGGCGAGCGGCGCAGGGGCTGATGCTCGCGGCGGCGCTGGGTGCGCTCCTCTGCCTGAAGCGGAGACGCGGCCGGATTGCGTTGCTGCTCTGGGTCCCGCTGCCGTTCTACGCGCTGGCAGTCGCCTATGGCGCCACGCCCATCTTCGTGCCCGTGTGGTGGCCGTTCTCCTACTACAACGTGCGCTACGGGATCGAGCTGCTGCCGGCGGTCGCGGTGGGCGCGGGACTGGCTGCGGCCAGCTTCCGCGGGCGCTGGACGCACGCCGTCGCGGCGGGAGTCGCGCTTCTGGTGGCCGTCAGTTACGGCGGAAGCTGGCGCAACGAACCCGTCTCTTTGGGCGAAGCCCGAGTCAACGCAGTGACCCGGGTTGCGTTTGAAACCAAGCTGGCGGCCGAGCTGCGAAAACTGCCTCCCGACGCCACCCTGCTGATGTATTGCGGCAGCCATCCCGGCGCGCTGCGACAGGCGGGAATCCCGCTTAGGCGGGTGATCCACGAAGGCAACCGCGCCATCGCCGATGGGGAGTACGGCGAGTGGGAGCGCGCGTTGGAAGCCCCCGGCGCGTATGCCGACTACATGGTCGCCATCGCCGGCGACCCGGTGGGGATGAGCGCCGCCCGCAACGCGCGCCGGCTCCAGGCGATCGCCGTGGTCGAGAGTCCGGGGCAGCCGCGCGCGGTCCTCTATAAGACACAGGCCGCGCCGGGGCGCTAGTGTAGAATCCTCGAAATTTATCTTCAGATATTGACATGCTGAAAGTCCCTGCCGTCCCATTCCTTAAAGCCGCCGCCTGCGGCAACGACTTCCTGCTCATCGACGGCCTGCACGCGCCCGCCGACCTCGCGGCCTTCAGCCGCAGGATCTGCGACCGGCACCGCGGCGTGGGCGCCGACGGCGTGGAGTGGCTTTTCCCCGACAACGAAGCCGACATCCGCGCCCGCCTGTTCAACGCCGACGGCTCGGAGGCGGAGATCTCCGGCAACGGCACGCGCTGTGTCGCCGCCTGGCTGGCGGCGGAGCGCGGCCTGGAGAGCGCCCGCATCCGCACCGGCGCGGGGCTGCGCGAATGCAAGCTCACCGCGCGCGACGCCACGCGCTACGAATTCGAGGTCAATCTGGGCGAGCCGCAGCCGGGCGAGGAGCTTTCCATCAAGCTGGCCTTCGGCGAGGTCCGCGGCATCCCGGTCTCGGTGGGCAACCCGCACTTCGTGGTTTTCGTGGACGAATTCCGGCCGGGCTGGCAGGCCGAGGCCGCCGAGATGGGCCGCCACCATGACTTCAAGTACAGCATCAACGTGGAGCTGGTGCGGGTGATCGGCCGCCACCAGATCGAAGCCCGCTTCTTCGAGCGCGGTGTGGGCGAGACGCTCTCTTCCGGGACGGGGTCGTGCGCCTCGGCGGTGGCCGCCATCGCCAGCGGCCGGGCCCAGTCGCCGCTCCAGGTGATGACCCCGGGCGGGGTGCAGAGCGTGCGCTGGGAAAGGGAAGTGTTCCTGCGCGGCCCGGCGGAACTGCTCTGTCGCGGCGAGTTTTTCGTTTAAGATGAA
>CBRAFF010000054.1:0-8041 GCA_967755155.1 uncultured bacterium | reverse complement strand
TCCCACCACGAGATGCTGCCGCCGGTGTACTCCACCCCGGACATGATCCGGCTGATGGAGACGGCGGCCTTCCACGCGCTGCATCCGTATTGCGAGGGAGATGAGATCTCGGTGGGCACGGCCATCAACATCGAGCACCGTGCCTCGGCGGGCATCGGGACGGTGGCGCGGGCGGAGGCGGTGCTGGAGTCCTTCGACGGGCGCTTCTACGTGCTGCGCGTCTCGGTTCGCAACGGGGAAAAAGAGCTGGGGCGCGGCACCGTCACGCGCGCCGTGGTCAGCCTGACCCGGATCCGGGAGAAGACGGGCGGCGGGTAGCGCGCCCCTGCGCGGGCGGCGGGTCTGCGCAACATCCAACCCAAATGCATGGATCCTTCGCGCGCAAGAGCGGCGTGCTCAGAATGACGCCCATCAGGGTGCGGGCGACGGCGCCGCTTTCCTCATAACGGTCATTTGGCTGCGGCGGGCGGCGGAGCCGGGGCAAAGCGCTTCTTCAGCCATCCCACAAGCGCCAGCAGCACCAGCCCGATCCCGGCCCAGCGGAGATAGTGCCGGACGGGGTGCAGGAGAAGGTCCGGGTCCCCCCATCGCCACTCCGTCGCCAGGAAGGGATACACGTTGGTGAACACCGGCTCGAGGCTGCGAATCTCGCCCGTGGCCTGCATGTAGTAGTGGAAGTTGGTGAAGTAAGGGACGTTGACCAGAAACAGCGTCAGGGAACTCACGAAGACGAGCACCGCAAGGTAGTTGACGGCGCCGGTGACGAATTGGAAGATGCGCCCGCGCTTTTCCACGCGGATCCAGCGCTTGGCGTTCAGATAGAGGGCACAGAGCAGCGTGGCGCCCACGAAGAACACCAGCAGAAGAGCAGAGATATGGGCGAGGAGGATGGCCCAGAGCTGATTGCTGTAGCTGGCGAAAGGGTCGCGGCGGGAGGATTCCGGGTGCTCGCGGCGGAAGCGGCGATAGCTGAAGGCCACAAGCTCCGCCTGGTCGTTTTGACCGGCCTTCCTCAGCTCGGCCTCCAACGGCTCCGCGGCGATGCGGTCCACGGCCCCTCCGATGAGCTGCTCGATCAGCGTCCCTCCTTCCACCTGCATGCGTTGCCCGAAGAGCGCCGTCTGGTAGTAGAGCCGCAAGGCTTGTTCGGGGTGCTTCTGGGCCTCCGCCTGAGGCGCCAGGTACTTGACCTTGTAGTTGGCGTAGCTGCGGATGTTCAGGAGATTGGGGATCGGGTAGACGGACACGTAGACGAGAAGCCGCTCCGGCCGGGCCCAACCGTTGGCCAGCAGGACCTTGCGCTCCAGGTCGAAGCGGCGGAGGACGTAGCTGTCATAGCGGGGCGCGGAGTAGGCCTTTTCCATCGCCGCCAGCCACGCGGCCTGATTGCGGATCGCCTCTCCCTTTTCCGGCGTGAAGGGCGAGTAGAGGTCGGGGAATTTCTTGGCCTCATCCCGGAGGAGCTCGGCCTCGAGCAGATAGGGAACGGCATTCTGCGGGTCGAAGGCCTGGAGTTTGGCGGTCCATTCCTTCAGGGTGGGCGCAAACGCCGGCTGCTTGCGATCGGCCGCGAGGTGGCGATGAGCCATGCCGTAGTAGATCCAGGTGAGGGAGGGGTCGATGGCGACCGCCTGGTCCGCCAGGGCTGCGTCCTGGTCCCCGGCGACATGGAGCGCGGCGAAGGCCAGCGACTGGGCGTCGCGATCCTGCTTGGCCCGTTCGGCCAGGGCCTGCAGCTGGTCCTGCGGAGCCCCTCCGGACTCCCAGTCCGAGTTCGCCTCCAGGTAGGGCATCTGGAGCGCCCAGCGGAAGTCCTGGACGAAGAAGAACGCGAGCGCCAGGGTGAAGAGCACCCAACTCATGACACGCATCCTGGGCATGGGGAACTCCGTGGGGCGGGCTGCGCCTCAGTTCATCGAGAAGAGGGCCGGGAGCAGCGCCTGTATACCAAGCGGGTGGGAAGAGGTCAAGGCGGGAGCGGCACAGGCTATAATGCGCGGCACTGATGCCCATCGCTGCCGGAACCAGGTTTGGCCCCTATGAGATTCTCGCGCCGGTGGGCGCGGGCGGGATGGGCGAGGTGTATCGCGCGCGGGACTCGCGCTTGGAGCGCGAGGTCGCCATCAAGGTGCTGCCTCAGCACCTCTCCGACAAGCCGGAACTGAAGCAGCGGCTGGAGCGCGAGGCCAAGTCCATCTCCAACCTGTCGCACCCCAACATCTGCACTCTCTACGACGTGGGCGAGCAGGAGGGCGCCGCCTTCCTGGTTCTGGAGTTCCTGGAAGGCGAAACCCTGGAGAAGCGGCTGGAAAAAGGGCCGCTGCCGGCGGAGCAGTTGCTGCGCCTGGCCATCGAGATGACCGACGCGCTGGAGAAGGCGCACAAGCAGGGCATCATCCACCGGGACCTGAAGCCGGGGAACGTGATGCTCACCAAGACCGGGGCCAAGCTGATGGATTTCGGCCTGGCCAAGCTGACGGAGCAGCCGGCGCCCATGGCGGCGGCGCTCAGCGAGCTGACGGCGGAGAACCGCAAGCTGACCGCCGAAGGCACCATCATGGGGACGTTCCAGTACATGCCGCCGGAGCAACTGGAGGGCCGGGAAGCGGACGCGCGCACCGACATTTTCGCTCTGGGCATGGTGGTCTACGAGGCGGCGACGGGGCGTCCGGCGTTCACGGGCAAGACCAAGGCCAGCCTGATCGCTTCCATCCTGTCGTCGGAGCCGCCGGCCATCACCACCTTGCAGCCTTTGACGCCGCCGGCGCTGGAGCGGGTGGTGAAGACCTGCCTGGCCAAGGATCCTGACGAGCGCTTCCAGACGGCGCACGACCTGAACCTGCAACTGCGCTGGATAATGGAGGGCGGCTCACAGGTGGGCGTAGCGGCGCCGGTGGCGGCGCAGCGGCTGCTGCGCAAGCGGATGCTGATGGCGGCGGCGGGAGTGGGCTGGGCGGCGGCGCTGGGCGCGGTGATCCTGGCGGTGGTGCTGAGTGGAAACCTGAAGCTCAAGCAAAGGCCGCTGGCGGCAGAGATAAGCCCTCCGCCCGGAATGGATTTCGTGGGGGCGATTCTCGGCGCCCCGGTCATCTCCCCCGACGAAACCAAGCTGGCATTCGTGGCCGGCGACGCCAAGGGCGCGCGGCTCTGGGTCCGCGACCTGGCTTCGGGACGGACGGACGCGCTGGAGGGCACCGATGGCGCCGGCTTCGTCTTCTGGTCCCCCGACAGCCGGCAGGTCGCCTTCTTTGCCGGCGGCAAGTTGAAGAAGATCGAAGCGGGCGGCGGGCCGGTGCAGATCCTGTGCGACGCTCCCGAGGGACGCGGCGGCAGTTGGAGCTCGAGCGGCGCCATCATCTTCACGCCCAACATTTATGAATCTCTCTACCGGGTGCCGGAGGGCGGAGGAACGCCGGAGAAGATCACCAATGCCAAGCCGGGGTGGACGCACCGCAATCCAACCTTCCTGCCGGACGGTGAGCACTTTCTGTTCATCGGGCGTGAGTCCGCGGGGACGCAGGCCGGCAGTTTGTACTCCGGGTCGCTGAAGGGCGGCGACCCCAAGCAGGTGCTGGAGCGCGCCTCCAACGTCCAATACTCGGGCGGCTACCTGCTCTACCTGAAGGACGGCAATCTGGTGGCGCAACAGTTCGACCTGGGGAGCCTGCAGCTCAAGGGCAGCGCCATCGCCGTGGCCGAGAAGGTGGACTACTGGAACGCGCGCGACATGGCGTACTTTGCCGCCTCTGCCAACGGCCTGCTGCTGTACCGCAAGAGCGTTTTCACCTCCACACAGGGGACGTGGATGGACCGCAGCGGGCGGGAACTGGACAAGGTGGGCGAGCCGGGGCTGTACTCCGATCCACAAATGTCGGTGGACGGCAGCAGGCTGGCCCTGGCCCGGGTGGACAAGGATTCGCAGAGCGCCGACGTCTGGGTGGTGGACCTGAAGCGCAATACGACATCGCGGGCGACGTTCGCTGAGGCCGACGGGGCGAATTTTTCCTACGCTATCTCGCCGGATGGCAACACGGTTGCGGTCGGGGACAACAGCACTCGCTCGAGCAGCCAGGTTTGGACGCAGTCGGTGAGTGGCTCAGGGACCAAAGAGAGAATCGTCGATTCCGCTTTCTTCGTGACGGTGACGGATTGGTCGCGCGACGGGCGCTACCTGTTCGGGCAGGTGCAGGAGAACAAGACCCGGTTCGACGTCTTCTTCGTCGACCTGCAAGGGGAGCACAAGCTCACCAAAGTCGTGCAGACTCCCGCATCCGAGCAAGGGGCCAAGCTTTCGCCCAACGGCAAATGGCTGGCCTACCAGTCGGATGAATCCGGACGCATGGACGTTTACGTCCTCGCGTTCCCGGGCCCGGGACGCAAGTGGCAGATCTCGAACGGCGGCGGCGTGAGCCCGCAATGGAGCCACGACGGCAAGGAGCTCTACTTCAACAATGGCACCAAGTTCATGAGCGTGCCCATTTCGGATCCCGCCACCTTCCAGTTCGGCACGCCGAAGGAACTGCCCCTGCCCCCGGAGAGCGCAGCCTTCGCGCCCGGACCCACCTCTGACCGCTTCCTGGTGCTGAAGCCCGCCGGCAAGCCCGAAGGCTCGCCCCTGCGCATGGTGCTGAACTGGACGGAGGCGCTGAAGAAGTGAGCCTGGCCCCCGGAAGCAAGCTCGGTCCCTACGAGATCCTGGCGCCCGTCGGCGCGGGCGGGATGGGAGAGGTGTATCGCGCGCGGGACGCGCGCCTGGGACGCGAGGTCGCCATCAAGATCCTGCCCGAAGGGTTCACGCAGCATCCCGACCGGCTGCGGCGCTTCGAGCAGGAAGCGCGGGTGGTGGCCACGCTCAACCATCCCAACATCCTGGCCATCCACGACATCGGCACCGAGGACGGCGCTCCCTACCTGGTCACCGAGCTGCTGGATGGCGAACCTCTGCGCGAGAAGATGAAGGCGGGCGCCTTGCCAGTGCGGCGCGCGCTGGAGTACGCGCTGGGCATCGCGCAAGGGCTGGCGGCGGCGCACGAGAAGGGCATCGTCCATCGCGACCTCAAGCCGGAAAACGTTTTTGTGACGCGCGACGGCCGGGTGAAGATCCTGGACTTCGGCCTGGCCAAGCTGACGGAATCCAGCTCGGCGGTGCTCGACAGTCCCACCATGGACCAGGGGACCACGCCGGGCGTGGTCCTGGGGACGGTGGGATACATGGCGCCGGAGCAGGTGCGCGGGCAGGCCGCCGACCACCGCTCGGACATCTTCGCGCTGGGCGCCATGCTCTACGAGATGCTGGCGGGGGCGCGCGCCTTCCACCGCGAGACTTCGGCGGAGACCATGACCGCCATCCTGCGCGACGAGCCGGCGGAGTTCGCCGAGGGTCACCGCGTCCCGCCGGGACTGGAGCGCATCGTGCGGCGCTGCCTGGAAAAGGCGCCGGAGCAGAGGTTCCAGTCGGCGCGCGACCTGGCCTTCGCCCTGGAGGCGGTCTCCGGGGTTTCCACCACGACCGGGGCGGTCCCCGCGCTGGCGCGAGCGGGACAGGGACGGAAGTGGCGGCTGCCCGTGGGAGTGGCGCTGGCCGTGGGACTGGCTGCTGCCATGTATTTTGCGGGGCGGAGCGCCGGGCGCGGCGCGAGCTCGCCGGTCGCCTACCGACAGATCAGCTATCGTCCGCAGACCATCTTCCGCGCTCTGTTTGCGCCCGACGGCAAGACCATCGTCTTCGCCGCGGCCAACGAGGGCACCACGCCCACGCTCTACACCATCCAGCCGGAGTATCCGGAGGCCAAGTCCACGGGCCTGAGCGGGGTGCAATTGCTGGCGGTCTCGCGCAAGGGCGAGCTGGCGGTGCTCACCCACGCCCAATACCTTGCCCATCGCCTGTTCCGCGGCACGCTGGCCCGCATGCCGCTGGGCAGCAGCGCCCCGCGCGAGATCCTGGAAGACGTGATGGAAGCGGATTGGGAGCCGGAGGGCTCCGAGCTGGCCATCATCCGCGAGGTGGGCGGCAAGAGCCGGCTGGAGTATCCGGTGGGCAAGGTGCTCTATGAGACCGCGGGCTACGTGAGCGACCTGCGCTTCTCCCCCAAGGGCGACCGCATCGCCTTCTTCGACCATCCCGCCAAGTATGACGACCGCGGGGTGGTGGCGGTGGTGGACCTGACGGGGAAGAAGACGGACCTGGCGGGCGGCTATTGGGGGATGGAGGGCCTGGCCTGGTCGCGGGACGGCAACGAGATATTCTTTTCCGCCAGCGCCGCCGGCGCCAACTACCTGCCCCAGGGCGTCACGCTCGCGGGCAAGCAGCGGATGGTCCTGCCGGCGGCGGGAAGCCTGGTGATCTACGACGTGGCCCCGGACGGCCGCTGGCTGGTGGAGCGCCAGGACTCCGCCAACGTGGCAGTGGCGAAAGACCCGGCCTCGGGGCAGGAGCGCGACCTTTCCTGGCTGGATAACTCTGCCAACCCCAGTATGTCGGAGGACGGCAGGATCATTGTGTTCACCGAGTACAGCTCCGCCAGCGGCTCCAACTATGCCGTCTGCCTGCGCAAGACGGACGGCTCGCCGGTGCTGGTGCTGGGGGAAGGTAGAAGCTGGGACTTGGCTCCGGACGGCAGGTGGGTGGTGGGAATCGTGTTCACCACACCGCCCAAGCTGATGCTGTATCCCACGGGCGCCGGGGAGGCGCGGACGATGGAGCGCGGCAACCTGGAGAACTACGGGAGCGCCCGCTGGTTTCCAGACAACAAGCGCCTTCTGGTGTGCGGGAATGAACCCGGGCGCGCCCCCCGCTGCTACGTCCAGGAGCTGGCGGGAGGAGCGCCGCAGCCGGCCACTCCGGAGGGCACCACCGACGGCTGGGTCTCGACCGAAGGAACGCGGATTCTGGGGCGGACCGGGGCCGGGGAGTTCTTCCTCTACCCGGTGGGAAGCGGCGAGCCACGTCCCGTACCTCACCTGCGACGGGAAGATACGGTCATCCGCTGGAGCCCGGAGGGCCGCTCGCTCCTGGTGTTTCGCTTGAACGAGTTGCCGGTGCGGGTGGAGAAGGTGGAGCTGGAAAGCGGCCGACGGACGCTGGTGCGGGAGTTGGCGCCGGCCGACCGCTCCGGCGTCACCGGCATTGACAACGTTTCCATGTCCGGGGACGGGAAGTGGTACGCCTACAGCTACGGGCGCGACGTCTCGCAACTCTACACGGTGGAAGGAGTGAAGTAACTTGCCGCTGCCGACGGGAACCAAGCTGGGGCCGTCTCTGGCATTGACGTTGTCACCCTGAGCGAGCGAAAAGCATAGATTCTTCGTGCGCAAGAGCGCGCGCTCAGAATGACGCTCGGTGAGGGGGAGGGCATGTGGCGACCCCACCGGCTTCACCCAACCTTCAGCCAGCTTTCACTCTGCTGCTTTCACTTCACCTTTTCTTCGGGCAGGGCGCCGGACTTGGCGTCGTCCTTCTTGTCGCCGCCGCAGCTCATGCCGCCGCCGGCTGCGTCCTTATCCTTGCCCATCTTGGCGCAGCAGTCCATGCCGCCGGCCATCATGCCGCCCTCGGACTTGGCTTCGGACTTGGCGGCGTCCTTGTCAGCCGCCTTAGAAGCATCTTTGGCCTCGGACTTCATGCCGTCCTTCTTCGCCATGTCCTTGCAGCAACCGCAGGACATCGCTTTGCCCTCGCCATGCTTGTGCTCGGCGGCGGCGGAATCCTGCTTGCCCTTGTCGTTGGAATTGTCGGGGGCAGCCGTGGCCTGAGCTCCGGCTTGCGCCGCGGCCCAGCCCGCCACCAGGAACATCATCAGAACCAATCGTGCGAGTTTCATCGTTTTCCTCACCTCAGGGGAACAAGTATACGTGCGGCGGCGTGGCCTGGCTGTGACGTATGTCACACAAGGCAAAAGGCCGGCGCGAGGCCGGCCTCTCGAGTGAAAGAACACGGTTGGGAGCTATGAGATCCTTCGCTCCGCTCAGGATGACGCCCCGGGGCTCAGACGCCCCGGAAAGCGGCGTCATTTCTTGGGGGCGATTGCGTCCTTGGCGGCCT
>CBRAFF010000053.1:0-8149 GCA_967755155.1 uncultured bacterium | reverse complement strand
CAGGGTCGTGCAGGCTCACCACCTCCACTTGCTTGCCGTCTCCCAGGGCCAGCGCGGCGGCCCGCGCTCCCATCATTTCGGCCGCGCGCACCGCGAAGTTCTTGGCGAAGTCGGGCAGGCGGAAGGAGGAACTCAACTCCAGCGCCAGGCTGGTCAAGTGCTCGGCCCGGCTGCGATGCTGCTCCGCCAGGTGCAGGTTGCCGCGAGCCTCCAGCGCCAGCCCGGCATGCGAAGCCAGGGCCCCGGCGCGCGCCGTATCTTCCGCCGCGAACCGCGTCTCCGGCTGGGAGTAGATGAGCAAGGCCCCCGCCACCCGCGAGGTCCGGAAGGGCGCCGCGATGACGTCGCTGGCTGCGATGGCAGCGCCGTTTCCCCCGCCGTTCTTTCCCGGGAGGCAGGTGGGCTCCCGCGTGGAGGTCACGCGCGCGGCCAGCTCTTCGGCCTCCGGGAACCCGGCCCGGATGTAGCGGCTGCGGAACTCGTCCGCCTGTTCCGGGCGTCCTGCCGCCACCGCCACCATGCGAAAGCGCTCTCCCTCCTGCAGCCACACCGCGACCGTGCTGGCGTGGAACAGCCGGCAAACCCGCTCCGCCAGTGCCGAGACCAGCATGGGGAGCTCACCGTTCCCAGACCCCTCGGAGCATAGGCTCAGAAGCAAGTCCTGAACGGAGCCCTCCAGGGCCGGCTGGTCTATCTCAGATTTTCCGTTTGTTCCCAATAGCATAGAGATGGTCTTGACGGGGTCTCAGGGAGAGACGAAAACACCCAGTCAGAGCAAGTTAGTCCGCAATCTCAATTTGAGTCAAGCGAAATCCCCCTCCCGTGCCCACAAAGGAAACCCGTGGCTTCCTTAGGCCTGGTCTCAGGCTGAGACCAGCCGGCGCCAGTGAGTGGGTCCAGCCATGCAGTGCTCTCCCAACGGCCGGATAGAAAATGGGCGGGCACAACCCGCCCCGGAGTTTTTTCTTAGGGGGCGGTCAGCACCCAAACCGGTTGGGTGGACGTGGGGGATACGTTCAGGACCACCGTGTCGTCGGTGGTGCGGATGACGGAGATGGTGTTGGAGCCGCGGTTGGCCACGTACACCTTGGTGCTGTCCGAGGAGGCGGCGATGGAGACCGGATTGGTTCCCACGGTAATGGTCCTGGAGACGGTGTTGTTGCTGGTCGTGATGACGGAGACGGTGCCGGAGCCGGAGTTGGCCACGTAGGCGCGGGAGCCGTCGGCCAGCGCCGTGACCGAGAGCGGCGCGGTGCCCACCGCGACCGGCGCCCCCAGGACCACGGGAGGGCTGACGTCCGCGCGCAGGATGGAGACGCTGCCGCCGCCGCTGTTGGTGACGTAGACACGCTTCAGGCTGTTGTCAAAGAACAGGAAGTTGGGCCCGGCTCCCACCGCCAGGGTGGCGGTGACGGTGTCAGTGGCGGAGTCGATGACCGAGACGGTGCCATCCCCCTGGTTGGCCACGAAGACGAATGCCCCGGTGTCACTCGCCACCGCGAACGACGGCATGTTCCCTACCGGGATGGTGGCCACCACCAGGTTGTCCACGGTGGAGATCACGGTCACCGTGTTGTCGTTCTGATTCACGCAGTAGAGCTTGGTGCCGCTGGGCAGCTCGGCCAGCGCGACCGGATTGTTCCCCACCGCGACCAGGTTGGTGACCACGTTGGTGCTGGCGTCGATCACGCCCACGGTCCCCGTCCCCGAGTTTGCGATGTACATCCGGGTGGCCTGTGTGGTGTGGGCGAACACCGGCGTGGACCCCGCCGGCAGGCTGATGGTGGTGGGCGTGGAGCTGGCCAGCAGGGTGAGGTAGGTGGTGACGGTGTCGCTGCCCGGATTGACAATGAAGATGCGGGCGCCGCTGGGCGTGGTTGCGGCATGCACCGGTCCCTGGCCCACCACGTGACTGCCAACCACCGTATCGCCGGAGACGTTGATGTGCGTGGTGGAGCCGACGGCCCCGCCGGCGTTATTGACCGAGACCGCCTGCCGCTGGCCCTGGGGGTCGCCGCCGGGCGGGAAGGTGGGGGTGGCCACCGGACGGAATTCGTTGCCGCAACCCGCCCAGATCAAAACCAGTAGCGCGACCAGCACGGCGGCAGCCAGGCGAGTTTCCGTCTTCCTCATTCGTCCGGATCTCCTGAATCCCAGGTCAGCAAGTCTGCAGAATCAAATATTGTATCGGGAAGCCCGCTTCCGCGCCACCGCCGGCCCCAGGCGCGCCGCGGCTTGTTGGGTCTTTCCTGCGCCCGCCCGCTTCGACTATCCTCCTTCTTCGCGTCGGCTTCGAGGAGGTTCTGGTGAAAAGAATCCTGTGGATGGTTCTCGCGCTGCTGGCGGCGGCGCCGGCGTGGGCGCAACAGTATGACGTGCTCATCCGCAACGGCCGGGTGGTGGATGGCAGCGGCAACCCCTGGTTGTACGCCGACGTGGGGATTCTCGGCGACCGCATCGCCTTCGTGGGCCGTGCCGGCCAAGGCGTTACCGCCAAGCGCACCATTGACGCCCGGGGCCTGATCGTCGCTCCCGGATTCATCGACATGCTGGGCCAGTCGGAACTCACCTTGCTCATCGACAAGCAGGCCTTCTCCAAACTCACGCAGGGCATCACCACCGAGGTCACCGGCGAGGGCGAATCCATCGCGCCGCAGAACGATTTCACCATCGCCGAAGCCAAGGACGCCCTGGAGCACTACAAGCTGACTGTGGATTGGCGCACGCTCGACGGCTACTTCCAGCGCCTGGAGCAACAGGGCAGCGGGGTGAACCTCGCCACGTTCGTCGGCGCCACGCAGGTGCGCGAAGTCGTGATGGGCAAGGAAGACCGCGCTCCCACCCCCCACGAGCTGGCGCAGATGGTCGAGCACGTGGAGAGCGCCATGCTCGACGGCGCGCTCGGCGTCTCCACCTCGCTCATCTACGCCCCGGCGAATTACGCGCAGACCGACGAGCTCATCGCGCTGGCCAGGGCTGCCTCCAAACACGGCGGCATCTACGCCACGCACATCCGCAACGAAGGCGACGCGGAGATGGAGGCGCTCGACGAAGCCTTCCGCATCGGCCGCGAGGCCGATCTGCCGGTCGAGATCTGGCACCTCAAGGCCTCCGGCCGCCAGAACTGGGGCAAGATGCGGCAGGTGATCGCCCGCATCGAGCAGGCCCGGGCCTAGGGCCTGGACGTGACCGCCGACCAGTATCCCTACGTCGCCGGGGCCACGTCGCTGGGCGCGTCCATCCCGCCGCGCTTCCATGCCGGAGGGCAGGAAGCCTTCGTGCAGCGGCTGCAGGACCCCGCCGTGCGCAAGCAGATCCGCGAGGAACTCATGGGCGCCGAAGGCAAGAGCGAGAACTTGTGGCGCTCTGCCGAGGCCGGCCCCGAGGGCATCCTGATCACCTCCGTGCTCAACCCCGCGCTCAAGAAATACGAGGGCCGCACCGTGGCCCAGATCGCCAAGGAGCAGAACAAAGACCCGTTCGACGCGCTGCTCGACTTCGTCATCGCCGACCGCGACAACACCGGCGCCGTGTACTTCCTGATGAGCGAAGACGACGTGCGCCTGGCCCTGCAGCAGCCCTGGGTGGCGGTGGACTGCGACTACGGCGCCGTCAACAACGTGGGGCCGCTGAGCGAGTCGAAGTCGCATCCCCGCGCCTGGGGCACCTTTCCCCGCATCCTCGGCAAATATGTGCGCCAGGAGCGTGTACTCCGCCTGGAAGAAGCCATCCGCAAGATGACCTCGCTGGCGGCGCAGCGGGTGAAGCTCGACCACCGCGGCATGGTCCGTCCGGATTATTTCGCCGACCTCACCCTGTTCAACCCCGAGACCGTGCGCGACGTCGCCACCTTCGACGATCCCAACCGGCCCTCAGAGGGGATTGAATACGTCTTCGTGAACGGAGTGCTTTCCGTGGAGCACGGCAAGCTGACCGGGCAGTTGGGCGGACGTCCGCTGCGCGGTCCCGGCTACGCCGCGCGCGAATACGCGCCCGAGGGCCTGGCGCCGCGCGGCAAGGTCGCCGGAGTCGTCACCGACGAAGAAGGCTGGCCGCTGCCCCGCACAAAAGTCACGCTCCGCCGGGCCACGGGCGAGGTAGTGGGCGCCTTCGAGACGCGCAAGGAAGGTCGCTACGAGATCCTGACCGAAGCCGCGTGCGACCCCTGCACCGTCCAGGCAGAACGCCTGGGCTTTGCGGCGGCCGAGCGGCCCGTGCAGTACAACGGCGCCAACTCGCTCTGGTTCAGCTTCGCCCTGCGGCGAGCGGAGCCGGGCAACGGGCCCTAGAGGAAACCCTTCCATGAAAACAAGGACTTTTGTCGCGTTCCTGGCGCTGGCCGCGGTGGTCTTCGTCTTCGCCCAGCGCCGCCAGCCGCCCGCGCCGCAGCCGGCCTTCCGCGCGGTGCTCGACCTGACCCAGCCGCTCAGCGAGAAGTTTCCCAACTGGGAGGGCACGGAGAAGTCGCCCTTCGAGGCCAAGCCCCGGGGGACCATGGAGAAGGACGGCTACTTCACACGCAGCCTCTCCCTGCCCGAGCACTTCGCCACGCACATGGACGCCCCGGCGCACTTCGCCGCCGGCGCCTGGACCGTGGACCAGATCCCGCCGGAGCGGCTGGTCGGCCCGCTGGTGGTGCTGGACGTGACCGCGCAGTCGAAGGCCAACGCCGACTACCAGATCACGGTGGAAGACGTGGCGCGCTGGGAGCGCGCCCACGGACAGATACGGCCGGGAAGCATCGTGCTGGCCCGCACCGGCTGGGCCGCGCGCGCCGGCTCCATGAAGGACTACCGCAACGCCGACGCGAAAGGCGTCCCGCACTTTCCCGGCTTCCTGCCGGAGACGGCGAAGTTCCTGGTGGAGGCGCGCAACATCTACGGCCTGGGCATCGACACCATGAGTGTGGACTACGGCGCCTCGGCTACTTATCCCGTGCACGGGTACACGGCGAAGCACAACGTCTATCACCTGGAAAACGTCGCGGACCTCGGCGCCGTGCCCGAGGCGGGGGCGATCCTAGTTGCGGCGCCGGCCAAGCTGGCCGGGGGCTCCGGCGGCCCGGTGCGGATCCTGGCGCTGGTGCGGTGACCTCGAACCCCTAATGGGATTGCACGCGAAGCTGGTAGAAACAGTATGCCGCCGCCACGGCAGGCGCCAGTATCAGGAACCAGTACGGTATCTCGAGATTCCAAACCCAATCCTGAGCCACCGACAAGTGAAAACCCAGGACCTTGAAGTAGTAGTAGGGTACCGGCTTTTTCGAGCCGATACTCGTGAAACCACCGACTCGAAAACGGGCGTCGAATAGACTGGCGGGAGCCGGGTCTTCGATGAGGTGAACCCACTGCAGCCCTCCCGTTTCCGGCGAAATCCACGACCCTTTCTCGTCCCACTTCACGCCAATCCTGCCGGTGACCTGGAACAAATCAACCGCGGCCCACAAGGAGGCGAAAACCAGAAAGAACACGAGGGAGCCAAGAAAGCATCCCTTCAGCACGTCCTTCCTGAGTACCGCGGCGTTCAGCGAGCCAGTTGAGGGACAGAGCCGAGAAAGCAGGCGTAGAGTCGCCACCGGTAAACCGGCGACTCCTGCGATGAGAAGAAACCAGGCCAATACATACCGGTCTGACTCCAGTTGGTACCCACCATCCCAATACAGCGGGCCTGACACGTGCTGCATGAGGACAAACCAGGGAGGAAGAACGATCGATAGGGTGAGCGCCTGTAACGCCCTGCGCCTGAGCCCGTTCCGGTAGCTCGCGAACGCTACGACCCAGCCGAACGGCGGGAAGAGAGCGCAGGCGAAGGCGCCTGGCAGACCGAGATTTGCCTCTTTCGTCACCGAGTTCCTCCCGCGGGGACCCGCAGGACGTCAACGGCCGAGGAATGATACTGCGCGCCGGGAAAGCGGGCAATGAATGCTGGACGCAAGAGAGGTCGGATGGGCCTTCTTGCCGTTACCCCAGGTGCAACCGCCATAGGGTGTAGCTCAGCACTTCCTTCAGCACGATGACGGCGCGGTCCCAGCGCGAGCGGGGGCGCGATTCGGGCCGGGGCGCGCCGTACACCACGAGGCCCTGCGCCTCCAGCATCTTCCGGATGCGGAAGATGTGGTAGTCGTCACTCACCGCCAGGCAGTTGCGCTTGCCGTTCACTTTGAGGATCACAGCCACGCGCGCGGCGGAATCGGAGGTGTCGCTGCTCTGGGTCTCGGCGATCAGGTTTTTTTCCGGGATGCCGCGGCTGCGCAGGTAGTCGTGGCCCACGCCGCCCTCGCTGAAGTGCGGATCGCCGCCGTGGCCCCCGGTGGTGATGATGAGGGGCGCGAGGCCGCGCTGGAAGAGGGTATAAGCGTGGTCGAGCCGGGCGCGATAGACGGGCGAGGGCCGGCCGGCGTACTCCGCGGCGCCAAAAACGACGATGGCGTCGGCAGGCTGCGCCTCGTCGCGCCCCGCCTGTTTCTCGATGCGGATGTAGAGGAACGCCACGTAGGCGGCCGCGAGAAAAAGAACCGCAACGAACAGGCGGGGCCGCCAGCGTCGCTTCCTGGGAGGTGTGGGATCCGGAGGCAGAGGCTACCCCTGCTGCGCCAGGTAGTCGCTGATTTCCTGGGTGGAGACAGCGCCTTCGCGCAGCACGCGCCATCCCGTTTCGTCCGTCAGCTGCACGATGGTGGAGGGGACGTTGCGGGGCGAGGGGCCTCCATCCACGATGGCGGGCAACTTGTTGCCCAACTGGTCGCGGACGCCGTCGGCGGTGGTGCACTCGCTGGCTCCGCTGACGTTGGCCGAGGTGGCGGTCAGCGGCACGCCCGCCGCCCGGATCACGGCCATGGGGATGGCCGCGGAGGGCACGCGCAGGGCAACGTTGCCGGTGTTGGCCGTCACCTTCAGCGGCAGGTGCTTGGCTGCCTTCACGATGATGGTCAGCGGGCCCGGCCAGTACTTGCGCGCCAGGCTGTGGAAAATCTCGGAGAGGGAGATGGTCAGTTCCTCCGCCTGGTCCACGTTCTCGATGAGCAGCGAGAGAGGCTTGTGGCGGGAGCGCGACTTGATCTCGTAGATGCGCAGCACGGCGCGCAGGTTGAAGGGGTCGGCGGCCAGGCCGTAGAAAGTGTCGGTGGGCATGCCCAGCACCTGGCCGGCGCGGATCTGCGAGGCCACGTAGGAGACCAGAGAGGCTTCCGGATTCTGGCTGTTGATCCTGATGATCTCGGCGGGCACACCGGTTCCCTTCTGCTGGACTGGCGCCGGGCGAAAAGTAACACATCGGTTTCCGCCCCGCAAGGATGGCGGTGCCCGCTTGCTCTCTTGTCCGGGGCGGCAATCCGCTAAGATGGGGCGGTGAGCACCGCCGTCCGCAACCGCCTGCGCCGGGTGGAGAGCCGGCAGAACGCGCTGGTGAAAGCGCTCCGCAGTAGCTTGCGGAGCGGGCAGCCGGGCGAAGACGGCTTCGCGGCCATCGAAGGCCCGCGCATCCTCGAGGAAGCCATCCGCAGCGGGCTGCGCTTTCGCGCCGTCTTCTTCCGCCAGTCGGCGGAGGCGCAGGCCGGCCGCCTGCTGCCGCAGCTTGCGGCCGAAGTGGAAACCCTCATCCTGCCCGACGACGTCTTTGCCAGCGCCGCCGCCACCGAGACTCCGCAGGGGGTCGCCGCGCTGGTCCAGTTCAAGGACTTCGAGCTGGACGACCTCCTCCGCGCGCCCCGGCCGCTGGTGGTAGTGCTGGCCGGCGTCCAGGACCCGGGGAACCTGGGAACGGTGGTGCGCTCCGCCGAAGCGTTCGGCGCAAGCGGAGTTTTGCTGGCGGAAAAAACCGTCAGCCGCTTCAACCCCAAGGCGGTGCGAGCTTCGGCAGGCTCCATTTTTCGCGTCCCCGTAGTGGAGGTGAAGCTTACGGAGGCCGCGGCAAAACTGCGCGAGCGTGGCCTGCGGCTGGTGGCGACTTCGTCCCACCAGGGCACGCCGGTGGACCAGGCCGAGCTCGCGGGACCGCTGGCCGTCCTGCTGGGCAGCGAGGGCGCGGGGCTTCCACGGGAGGCGCTGGCGGCAGTGGACGAAGTCCTGGCCATCCCTCACTCGCCGCGAGTGGAATCGCTGAACGCGGGCATCGCGGCTTCCATCCTTTTGTACGAAGCGGCGAGGCAAAG